>JAPLOJ010000169.1 GCA_026400795.1 Alphaproteobacteria bacterium | reverse complement strand
TGGCGGTCTTCGGCTTTGTCTATCACTTCCGCCTTGGCGCCGATCAATTCGCAGCCGTATTTTTCCAAAATGCCGGCTTCCGCGAGCTTGAGCGATGTATTGAGCGCGGTCTGTCCGCCCATGGTCGGCAGCAAAGCATCCGGGCGTTCCTTGGCGATGATTTTTTCCACAATCTCGACCGTGATGGGTTCGATATAGGTGGCATCGGCCAGGCCCGGATCGGTCATGATCGTGGCCGGGTTGGAATTCACCAGAATGACGCGATAGCCCTCAGCACGGAGCGCCTTGCAGGCTTGCGCGCCGGAATAATCGAATTCGCAGGCCTGGCCGATGACGATCGGCCCGGCGCCGATGATCATGATGGATTTAATGTCAGTGCGCTTCGGCATGGTTCAGGGCCTTGGGTTTTGCAGCAGGGTGAGAGGGGGTTTCATGCGCGGCTTTCGGTGGCGAGCTTGATCGCAATCAGCGCAAGCGCGCCCCCCAAAATCCAACGCTGTGCGGCCATCCAGGTGGGGCTTTCGCTGAGGAAGCGCGAAACCCCGGCGGCGCCGTAAATCAACAAGCCATCGAAGATGATGGCGATGGCGATTTGCACCGCGCCCAGCGCGATGCCTTGCAGAAAGACATCGCCAAGCGCGGGGTCAATGAAGGGTGGCAGCACGGCCACATAGAAAATCGCGACTTTGGGATTGAGCGCGGCGGTGGCGAAGCCAACACCAAACAGGCGCGATGCTGGTTCTCGTGGCATGGGGCGTGCGGTGAAAATCGGCTGGCCACCTGGGCGGAGACATTGCCAGGCGAGGAAAGCAAGATAAGCCGCGCCACCCATGCGCAACACATCCCAGGCATAGGGAATGGCGAAAAGTGCGGCCGTGATGCCCGCCGCAGCGCAAAGCATGATGAACAGCGACCCACATTGGCAGCCGATCAGCGAAATCATGCCAGCGCCGACACCTTGCGCCAGTGAACGCGAGACAAGATAAAGCATATTCGGCCCCGGCGTTGCGGCGAGGCCGAGCGAAAGGGCGGCAAAAATCAGAAAAGTTTCGAGGGTGGGCATTTATGACTCGGACAGCCAACTTAAGACTTTTTCGACGGCTCTCTTAGCTAGTTCACCTGTCGCATGCTGACCAAAAACTCGAACGATATACTTAAGCGGCGACAGGACGAACGCGGTAACCTGCTCACGCGAGGGCAGGTGCGAACGGAGAATCTCGATACCTACTTTCAGACTATAGACTATGGTATCTCGCTCTCTGGGGCTCGTGGCAGCAAAGCCATTATCTGCTTCAACGCGGTCTAGTACAGTCTGGATCGAATCAATCGCGTCTTTGCCTAAGTCGCTAGAAGAATCGGCTTGAATTGGGTGCCAAGAGTCGGAGCTTTGCTCATCGAGCGCGTCTAGGCGCGCGCTGATAATATGATCCAAATCAGCGGTCTTTCCGCTCGCAACCGTCGCCGCATAGTCCGCTGCCGCTTCATGTGATATCTCGGCACCGAATGCGGTCAGGGCGAATTTCTTTTCCGGGCCGACAGCTTCAGAATAATCGCTGTGATAAATGAGCTCAGATTCCATCAAAGCAGCAAGGGTGGCGGCAACCACCCCCATCGGAAGCCTGGGAACAATTTGGACATGAACCTGCCGAGTTGAAAAGAAAATTTCATCGTCCAGATTCAGACACCTGTATATCGCGACCAAAACGGTTCGCTGAAGCTGAGATAGATCGGAGACTAACATAAATCCTCTCTTTCCGAATAACTCACCCCTGCACTGAATATCCACCATCGACCGGAATCGCGACCCCGGTGATGAAGGCCGCGGCGTCGGAAGCGAGGAAAGCCGCAACCCCCTCAAAATCTCCAGGCTCGCCCCAGCGCTTGGAAGGGGTGCGCGCCAGCACATTGTCATTCAGCCCGGCCATATCCTGCCGCGCCTTGCGCGTCAGGTCCGTATCAATCCAGCCAGGCAGGATCACATTCACCGTAATGCCATCCGCGGCCCAGGCGACGGCGGTGGATTTCGTCATCTGCACCACGCCGCCCTTGGAAGCGCCGTAAGCCACATGCAAAGGCAGGCCAAAGATGGACAGCATGGACCCGTTATTGATCACGCGCCCGCAACCATGCGCCTTCAAATACGGATAGGCCGCTTGGGAGGCCAACATGCCGCTGGTCAGGTTGGTGTTGATGATGCTGTGCCAGTCTTCCAGCTTATAGGTCTCAGGCCGGTTGCGGATATTCGTGCCTGCGTTGTTCACCAGAATATCCAAACGGCCGAGGCGCTTCGCGGTTTCTTCCACCATGGCGGTAATGGATGCAGGGTCGGTCACATCCACGGCAATGCTTTCCGCCTTGGCGCCCAGCGCGCGCAAGCCCGCCACCGCTGCGTCATTCTTCGCGGCATTGCGGCCAGCCACCATCACGGTTGCACCGGCTTTCGCCAGGCCCGTTGCCATGCCAAGGCCGATGCCACCATTGCCACCCGTGACCAGCGCAACACGGCCGGTCAGATCAAACATCTTGCTCATGCCTTGGCCCTTTCGATCATTTCAACGAAGCGATGAAACAGATAATGGCTGTCGGAAGGGCCGGGGCTCGCTTCCGGGTGGTATTGCACGGAAAAGGCCGGGCGATCGGTGGCCGCCACGCCTTCATTCGTGCCATCGAACAGAGAGATATGCGTGACCTTCGCATTGCCCGGCAGGCTTTCCGGGTCCACCGCAAAGCCGTGATTCTGGCTGGTGATTTCGACCTTGCCGGTAGTGAGGTCCTTCACCGGCTGATTGGCACCGCGATGCCCGCGCGCCAGCTTGAAGGTGCGCGCACCAAGCGCCAGCGACAGCAATTGATGCCCCAGACAAATGCCGAAAATCGGCAGCTTTTTATCCAGCACGGCGCGAATGGCGGGCACCGCGTAAGTACCCGTCGCCGCCGGATCACCCGGACCATTGGACAGGAAAACGCCATCAGGGTTTTGCGCGAAAATCTCCTCGGCTGAGGCGGTCGCGGGCAGCACCACCACATCACAGCCGGCGGAGGCTAGGCAGCGCAGGATATTGCGCTTGGCGCCGTAATCCATCGCGACAACGCGGTATTTCGGCGCCGCCTGGCGGCCAAAGCCGGTGGGCCAGGCCCACTCGGTTTCATCCCAGCGATAGCTCTGCCGGCAGGTCACATCCTTCGCCAAATCCATGCCTTCCAGCCCGGGCCAGCCCGCGGCTTCGGCGCGAAGGGCCGCGATATCAAACTTCCCATCCACGCGGTGGCACAAAACGCCATTGGGCGGGCCGCCATCGCGGATGCGTGCGGTCAGCGCGCGTGTATCAATGCCAGAAAGCCCCGGCACCCCATGCGAGACCAGCCAGGCATGCAAATGCCGCGTGGCGCGGTAATTGGCAGGCTCCGTCACATCCTGCTTCGCGATCAGACCGCGCGCGGCGGGGCTCAGCGCTTCGATATCTTCCTGATTGGTGCCGACATTGCCGATATGGGGGAAGGTGAAGGTGATGATCTGCCCGGCATAGGAAGGATCGGTCAGGGTTTCCTGATAGCCGGTCATGCCCGTGTTGAAGCAGATCTCGGCGACAGCCTTGCCCTCGGCCCCGAAGCCGCGGCCCCAAAAGACGCTGCCATCAGCCAGCACCAGGCAGGCGGTGGCGCCAGGGGGGGCGGTATCAGCCATGGGAAGGGGCTCCGTTTTCGGGGTGTCAGAGGGGGCGCCGGGCATATCGGTAAGCGTCAGGCCAGTTGCGGTCAGGATGGCGGGCCAATGTTTGGCGGGAATGGCCTTGGATTGCCGCCATTTACGAATGGCTTCCGTGCCGACGCCGCAGCGCTCGGCCGCGGCTTCAGAACCGCCCAAAAGGGCGACGATCTCTTCAACACTGCGCATGAGGCGGGCTTATCCGGGAAAAAACTTCCCAGGGCAAGGAAAAAGAGCGAGGTGGGAAAAATCCTCCCGCAATGCAGCAAATCGGGGCTTTGTGGCTGGGCTGGTGAGAACCCTGGCCACCCGGTTGCCCCTGAGGATACGGTGAGGGATGCTGCCCGATATCGCCATTGAGGAAAGCCGATCATGACCTGGTCCATCCATCACGTATCGCTGATTGCGCATGATCTGGATGCGGCGGCGCATTTCTTTGGCACGCTGATCGGGCTTGGCGCAGCGCGGGCGCCGGATGGGCACAGCCGCTTCATTGGCGAAGCTGGGCGCGGCCTGCGGCTGCATCGGCCTGGTGCAGCGCTAGCGCGATCTGGTGCTGCTTTGCTTGGCCCGATTGGCGCGCGGTATGTGGCGCTAGAAGTTGCGTCCCTGGCAGCCGTGGAGGCGAAGCTGGATCAGGCGGGGCTTGCCTATGCGCCCGCCTTGCCCGGGGAGTTCGCTCAGCCGGCGATCTATACGCTGGACCCGGCGCATAATCTTCTGGTGCTGCTGCAAGCGGGCGCGGCTGCGCCATCAGCGCCCCCGGCTTGGCATATCCATCACGTCAATCTGCAAGCCGAGAACGTGCGCGAAACCGTGGCGTTTTACACTGGCGTCATTGGCCTCAAGGAAGGGCGCTGGCGCGCGGCGGCGCAGCGTGGGGATTTCAGCATAGACCCTGCTGAATTGGCCGTGCTGACCAATGCCGATGACAATAGCGGGCTGCATATCATCCGCCCGGATGCTGGCTTCGCGTATCGCAATCGCTTCGCGCATAACCCTTCCATCGGCGGGCACCCGGCCTTTTGCGTGCCGGATGTGCGGGCGGTGAAGGCAAGGCTGGAAGCGGCGGGCGTGCTGGTTTCCGATGCCGGCGTTTACGCTATGGCGGGGATGCATCAGATTTACGTGCTCGACCCCTCCGCCAATATGATTGAGGTGAACCAGAATGTCTGAAACCCCTCCCCGCACCCTGATCACGGCGGCCGAGGCCGCTGCGACGCCGCCTTCCCCCGGCCGGCTTTCCGCGCTGCTGCTGGCGCATGGCACCATGCAGCTCCGCTGGTTCGCGCCGAAGGGCGAGGATGCCCAGACCCCGCATGACCAGGATGAGCTTTACATCATCGCTTCCGGCACGGGCTGGCTACGGCGTGGCGCGGAACGCGTGCCCTTCGCCCCGCATGATGCGCTTTTCGTGCGCGCGGGGGAGGCGCATCGGTTTGAGGATACCTCGCCCGATTTCGCGACTTGGGTGATTTTCTATGGGGCGAAGGGCGGGGAAGGTTGAAGCCATGGCCTGACCGCGCGCTTTTGCTATAAGCGCGCCCTAGATTGAAGGAACGCCCCATGGAACTCCGCGCCCGTTTCACCGATGCCCTAAAGACCGCGATGCTGGCCAAGGATGCGGCCACCACCTCCACCATCCGTATGATCATGGCCAAGCTGAAGGATACCGATATCGCCGCGCGCAAGACGCCGCAGGACCCAGGTGTGCCCGATGACCAGGTGATTGCCATGCTGCGCGGCATGGCGAAATCCCGGCGAGAGAGTGTGGAATTGTACCGCCAGGGCAATCGCCCTGAATTGGCGGCCAAGGAAGAAGTCGAAATCGCCGTGATTGAAGGCTTCCTGCCGCAGCAGATGGATGATGCTGCCATGGCCGCCGCGGTTGATGCCGCGGTGGCGGAAGCGGGTGCGGCTTCCATCAAGGATATGGGCAAGGTGATGGCGGTGCTGAAATCCCGCCACGCCGCGGCTTTGGATATGGCCAAGGCCGGGCCGATGGTGAAGGCGCGGCTGGGGGGCTAACCCGCGCCCCCCAGGCGCTTCAGTCGTTATCCTGCAAATCTTCCGCCAGCACCACGATCTGCACGGCATAGGAAACATCGCCATCTTCCGCATCGCGGTGGACAGTGCCGATGAATTCATTGCCGATTTTAAGCTCCACGCTGCCTTTGGGGCGGTCCGGCGCAGTCACCTGAATGCGGGGGTTGCTGAAAAGCTTGCGCAGATGCGCCTGCACGGCGGCGCGTTCGGCGGGGGTCATGGTCGCGTTCCTTCAAACATCGGAGAGTGGGATAGCCGCCTTGGTGAAAGGGCGCAAACCGGCGCGGTTTCATTGCAATGCGGCTCACAATCCGCGGTGAAGGGCGCCGATTCGCCGGGGCGCGTCGTGCCACAAGACGGCTGGGCGCGGACATGCCTGCTCAGCCGCATCACAAGATGGCCCGCATGAAACCGCGCCTGCCTCAAAACCGCCTAAGCAGCCGATCAATATAGTCCAACTCAACCGGCGCGCGTTCGCGGTCCGCGCCGCGGCGGCGGAGTTCCTGCTGCAATTGATGCGAACGCAGCCGTTCCGCTTCGCCCGGCACCAAAGTATCGCCGGCATTATCCTGCGCTGAACCGCCAGTTTCGCGGCGGTCGCGCCCCAGCGGGTCACGTCCCTCGCCAAGCTGGTTTTCCTGGCCCTGCCCTTCGCCGCCTTGCTGGCCGCCGGCCATTCCCTGGCCCTCGCCCTCACCTTCGCCCTCACCTTCGCCAGGTTGCGGCGGGCCGAATTGGCGCTGCATGCGCTGCGACATTTGCCGCCCGCCTTCCGTCAGCGCGCGGATTGCCTGTTGCTGCGCGCCGCGCGGGTCCCGCCCTTCACCGAGTGCCTCCGCCGCATCACGCATGGCGCGATCAGCCTCGCCCAAGGGGGCTGGCACATCGCCGGTCAATTCGCCCACTTGCTGCATCAATTCACCAAGTGCTCGACGCAGCGCGCGTTGCGTGCGCGCATCCCGTGCGGCTTCTTCACGCGCTTCGGGTGTTTGCGGGCGCGGCGGCGGTGGCCGGCGCGCATCATTGCGCGTATTTTCCTGCTCTCCACTGCGGCGATGCGCGCGGTCGAGCATTTCCGCTTCCCGACGCACCATGTCCTGAAGCGCGCCCATTTGCTGCTGGCCGCGCTGGCGTTGTTGGCGCTGGCGATCCTCGGCCCGGCTGGTGCGGCCTTCTTCCAGGGCTTGCAGCATTTCCTCAAGCTCGGCCATTTCGCGTTCGGCATCTTCCTGCCGGCCATCACGCGTGGCGTCTTCCAGGCGGCGGGTGCGGCGTTCCAATTCCCGGCGATCAAACATGCGCTGCTGAGGGTCGTAGGCCAGCGCCTCATTATTTTCGCGCTGCATCCGCTCGGCCAAAGCTTCCAGATGGCGGCGAATGGCTTCGCGCAATTCCTGAATGCGGCGCTGCAACTCGGCACGTTGTTCGGCGCGTTCTTCTGGGCTGCGTTCTGGGTTGGCTTCAGCGTTCTCGCGACGCGCTTCTTCCAGGGCTTCGCGCAGGGCTTCACGCGCCTGGGCCAAAGCGCGGGCGCTGCGGTCCGTGCGGCCTTCTTCCAAGGCGACCGCCACATCCCACAAAACCTGCTGCACTTCCGGCACGGCTTCATCACGCCTGTCGCGCATCAGCCGATGCCGGGCAGAACGCAGCGTCAGGTACATGCCCGTATCATGTTCGAAAGCTTCCGGCGCATTGGTGATGCGGTCCAATTCGCGCCGCGCGGGTTCTCGTGCGCTGGGGTCAAGAGACAGCGCGCGCCGAAGTGCGACCAATTGCTGCGCGACTGGGTGCGAAAAGCGCCGTTCCGGCAGGACCAGAAACGCCCCTTCGGATTTGCCTTCCTGTTCCGCGCCATCGCGCGCGAAAAGCCGTGCTTCCACTTCCAGCCCAGCCCAGGGATGGGCCGAGAAATCATGCTGCGCCGCCCCCTGCGCCTGGCGCGGCGCTCCACCGGGCAAGGGCATGTCCTGCGTCACCGGCGGTGCAGAGGGTCTTTGCTTCAGGCGCAATTCAACGCGCAGCGCCGCCAAGCCCCAATCATCTTCTGCCTTCCAAGGCAGGCGAAGCCCTAGTCCTCTGCCCGCGCGCGCCGGTGAAGGATCCCAGGCAACCACCGGCGGTGCATCGGGGGTAATCGTCAGCGCCCATTGTGCCACGTCGCGCCCATCGCGCTTCAGCACCAAAGCGCCACCTTCGGTCAGGGGCAGTTCCAGCGCATGGCTTTGCGCATCCATGCGCGCAAAAGCATGGGCCGCACCCCCCAGGCGCAGTTCCGGCGGGCCGGCGCTGCCCGAGAACACCATATGCAGCCGGCTACCCGCCGGGACCGCCACCGTGCCGCCCTCAGCCTTCAGGAATTGCGGCGGCGCGCCGGTATAGGCGGGTGGCGTCACCCAGGCTTCAAAACGCGCGGCCAAGGTGGCTGGCGCGGAAGCGGGTTCGGCGAAGGGGGGCACCAGGGCCGCGAGCAGCCGTTCCGGTGCTTCCCGCCCTGCCATGCCAAGGCTCGCCACCAAAGCGACCAGCACGGCGGCGCGCAGTGCGCGCGGGTCTCGTGCCGCCAGCCCGGGGGAAGGGCGCGCCACGCTCAGCCGCCCAAGCTGCGCCACCGCGCGGTCCCGATGCGCCTGCCATAGCGCCTGCGCCATGGGGTCATCCCCGGCAGGGCGATCTGCCAGCACGGCAAGCGGGCGATGCGCCAGGCCAGAATCACGTTCCAGCCGCCGCGCTGCGGCATCCGCAGCCGGGGCCCGCAGCCCTTGCGCGGCGTGATAGCCAAGATAGCCAAGTGCCGCGGCAAAACTGATCAGGATCAGCAAATGCAAGGCGGGCGGCAGCGTGGGCAGCAGTCCGGTAAAGGCCAGCACCAAAAAGGCGCCAAGCACACCAAGCGGTGGCCAAAGCGCCCTCCAGGCCCCCTCCCACCAAAGCGCAAGCCGAGAAAGCCCAAGCTTCAAGCCCAAGGCCGCAAGGCCCCGGTCTTCAGGCTGCGCTTTCCCCGGCGATTCTGTCATTCCATCAGCCATTCCGGCACACGCTGGCCGGCATGGAGCGCCTCATAGGATTGGCGGTCCCGCACCACGGCGAAGCGCGCGCCATCCACTAAAACCTCAGCGGCCAAGGGGCGTGCGTTGTAGGTCGAAGACATGGTGGCGCCGTAAGCCCCGGTATCGAGCAAGGCGACCAAGGCGCCGGGTGGCAAATCGGGCAAAGCGCGGTCACGCGTGAAGCAATCGCTGCTTTCGCAGACGGGGCCAACCACATCCGCCGGCGCGAGTGGCGCGACCAAAGCGGCGGGCGAGACCGGCAGAATGCCATGCCAGGAATCATACATGGCCGGGCGCAGCAGGTCATTCATCGCCGCATCCAGCACCACAAAGCGCCGCGCCGTGCCCTGCTTTTGCAGGATCACCCGAGACAGCAACACCCCCGCCGGCCCGGCAATCCAGCGCCCCGGTTCCAGCATGACAGGCAGCCCAAGCGCACCGAGTTCCGCCTTGATGGCGCCTGCCAAAGCTGCCGGCGCGGGCGCGATTTCATCGCGATAGGCAATGCCAAGCCCGCCGCCACAATCCACCCGTTCAATCGGTAGGCCTTGCGCGCGAATGGCACGCACTAATTCTGCCAAGCGCGCATAGGCGGCACGATAGGCGCCCATGCCAATCGTGATCTGGCTGCCGATATGGGTTGCAATGCCAATCGGGCGAATGCCGGGCAGCTTTGCCATACGCGCATAAAGCGTCAGCGCATCATCATAAGCGACGCCGAATTTATTCTCGCTGCGGCCCGTGGTGATCTTGGCGTGGGTCTTCGCATCCACATCCGGATTGACGCGAATGGCCACCGGCGCGATGCGCCCCATGCCGGCGGCGATGGCGGAAATCATATCAATTTCCTCGATGCTTTCGGCATTGATCTGCATGATGCCTTCAGCGAGCGCCAGGCGGATTTCGCGTTCAGATTTGCCAACACCGGAAAAGACAATCGCGCTGGCGGGAATGCCGGCGGCACGTGCGCCACGCAATTCGCCTTCACTGACCACATCAGCGCCAAGCCCTTCGCGGCCAAGAAGCGCCAGCACCGAAAGATTATCATTGGCCTTGGTGGCGAAATGCACGGTCGCCGTCAGCCCCGCATCAGCCAAAGCAGCTCGCAGCGCCCGCGCACGGCGGCGCAAGGTGCCGGCGGAATAGACCCATGTCGGCGTGCCCACCACTTCGGCAATGCGCGCCAGCGGCACATCTTCCATCACGAGCCCATCATGGGCATGGCGTGTGAGTTGCGGGCGCTGTGCCAGCAATTCGGCGAAGGACGGGTCATTGCCCGGATCAAGGGCGGGTGCAGGGGCGGCCATTCCCCTATTGTCGTGATGCGCGCGGATTATCGCAAGCGGGAAAGCGCCTGATCAGCGATTTGGGTATTGCCGAGGATGGGTGACTTCCTCGGCGGGGCCAGGCGGGCGGATCGGGCCCATGCGGCCACAAGCCGAGGCCAGGAAGGCCACTGCCAGCAGCAGCAATAGGGACCGCGCGCCAAACCTCATGCCAGCTTGGCCTTCCATTCGGCGGCCATGGCGGCGACATTGGCCGGCGCCGTGCCGCCATAGGAAATGCGCGACCGGACGGAGGCTTGAACCGTCAACACATCAAACACGCCCTGGGTAATGCGCGGTTCCACCGCCTGCATTTCCGCAAGCGTCAGGCCGGAAAGATCTACGCTGCGCGCTTCCGCGCGGGCCACCAGCGTGCCAGTGACGTGATGGGCGTCTCGGAAGGGCATTTTCAGGCTGCGCACCAGCCAATCCGCCAGATCGGTCGCGGTGGAAAAGCCCGCCCCGGCGGCAGCGGCCAAGCGTTCGGTTTGCGGCTTCATATCCCGCACCATGCCGGCAGTGGCGGCGAGCGACAGGGTCAGGGTTTCGGCCGCATCGAAAATGCCTTCCTTGTCTTCCTGCATATCCTTGAAATAGGTGAGCGCCAGGCCCTTCATCACCGTCAGCATGCCCATCAGCGCGCCGATCACACGGCCCGTCTTGCCGCGCACCAGCTCCGCCGCATCCGGGTTGCGCTTTTGCGGCATGATGGAACTGCCCGTGGTGAAGGCATCCGACAATTTCACAAAGCCGAAATAGGGATTGGTCCAGATCACGATTTCTTCCGCCAGGCGGGACAAATGCGTGTTGCACATGGCGCAGCAGAACAGGAATTCGGCGGCGAAATCGCGTGACGCCACGGCATCCAGGCTATTCCTCATGGGCCGATCAAAGCCCAAAGCCTTGGCAGTCATGTGCCGGTCAATCGCGAAGCCCGTGCCGGCCAAAGCCGCCGCGCCCAAGGGGCTTTCATTCAAGCGCGCCCGGCAATCCGCCAGCCGAGACAAATCACGCGAAAGCATTTCAACATAGGCCAGCATGTGATGGCCGAAAGTCACAGGCTGCGCCGGCTGCAAATGGGTGAAGCCCGGCATCACGCTGCCCGCATGTTCTTCCGCCCGCGCCACCAGGGCGCGCATTACATCCGTGATCTGCTCTGAAAGCCCATCAATCGCATCACGCACCCAAAGCCGGACATCCAAAGCCACCTGGTCATTGCGGGAACGCCCCGTATGCAGGCGCTTGCCGGCTTCACCGATGGTTTCAGTGAGGCGTGCTTCGATATTCATGTGAATATCTTCAAGCACGTCATCAAAGGGGAAATCACCTGCTTCGATGCGGGTGGCGATTTTTCCAAGGCCCCCACGGATTGCGGCCTCGTCTTCTGCTGTGATGATCCCTACATGCGCCAGCATGGCGGCATGGGCCAAGCTGCCTTGGATATCCTGGCGCCACATCTTGCGATCAAACCCGATCGAGGCATTGATGGCGGCCATGATGGCCGAGGGGCCTTCGGCGAAACGTCCGCCCCATTGCTGGTTCGCGCTGCTGCTGCTCATGCGAAGGGAGTGTCTTTCGTGCCTGTTTTGAACCGCCGTTCTG
>JAPLOJ010000399.1 GCA_026400795.1 Alphaproteobacteria bacterium | reverse complement strand
TTCCTTTGCGGAGGCGCCGCCCGATAGGGCAGGGTCGCTGTCCGATGGGCGATGATATAGAGGCTTCTGGGGCACAGGTGATGCGCGAAGACCACAGCATAGATATGCGTCAGACGCATGCTTCCACAGGAAGCCATGCAACATTTGTGAAATATTTGATCAGGAGTTGCTCATGAATCGGGCTGAACGCTTGGGCGCCTTGCGCGCTGAACTCGCGCGGATGGGGGTGCAGGGCTTTCTGATCCCTCGGGCAGATGAGCATTTGGGGGAATATGTGCCGCGTTCCGCCGAAAGGCTGGCCTGGCTGACGGGCTTCACCGGCAGCGCGGGGTTGGCGATTGTGCTCCCCCAGCAGGCCGCGGTGTTCTCCGATGGCCGCTATACGCTGCAGATTCGCAATCAAATTGATGTAGCGCTTTGGGAGCCGCGCCACATCACGGAAGAACCGCCGGCGGAATGGCTGGCCGCCCATGCGGATGGTCTGGTGATTGGCTATGACCCCTGGCTGCATAGCGAACCGGCGCTGGAACGCTTGAAGCGCCCGGGCGTGACCTTCCGCGCGCTGCAAGCCAACCCGATTGACGCCATTTGGGCGGATCGGCCCCGCGCACCGGAAGCGCCGGCGCGGGCGCATCCGCTTTCCTATGCCGGCAAGCCATCCGCCGAAAAACGCAGCGAAGCGGCGGCGGCATTGCGCGCAGCCGGCGAAGATGCGGTGGTGTTGGCCGATGCGCATTCCATCGCCTGGCTGTTGAATATTCGCGGTGGCGATCTGGACCATACGCCGCTGGCGCTTGGCTTTGCGCTGCTATTCGCGGATGGCGCGGTCTCATTATTCATGGAACCGGCGAAGCTGGACCATGACACGCGCGCGGCCTTGGGCAATGCGGTGGCGATTGCGCCGCGGGATGCTATGCCGGCGGCGCTGAGTGCCTTGAAGGGTAAGCGCGTACGGATTGACCGGGAAGCGACACCTTCCTGGTTCACGGATTGGCTGCGCGACGCCGGTGCGGAAATCCGTGCGGGAGAAGACCCCTGCCGTATGCCGCGCGCTTGCAAGAATGCAGTGGAACAGCAGGGCGCACGCGCGTCGCATCAGCGGGATGCGGTGGCGATGGCGCGCTTCCTGAGTTGGTTTGCCGAAGAAGCGCCGAAGGGGGGCTTGAATGAAATCTCGGCCGCCGCACGCCTGCTGGCGTTTCGGCGCGACGTGCCGCTGTTTCAGGCCGAAAGCTTCCCGGCCATCAGCGGCGCGGGCGAAAACGGCGCTATCGTGCATTACCGCGCGACGGAGGCGAGCCATCGCGCCATCCATCCCAATGAATGCTATTTGATTGATTCGGGTGGGCAATATCTTGATGGCACCACGGATATCACGCGCACGCTTTGGACCGGGCCGGGTGCGGCGCCATCGCGCCTGCGTGAATGTGTCACGCGCGTGCTGAAGGGGCATATTGCCCTTGCCACGCTCCGCTTCCCCGCCGGTGTTGCCGGGCCGCATTTGGATGCGCTGGCGCGGCGCCCTATATGGGATGCGGGGCTGGATTACGATCACGGCACGGGCCATGGCGTTGGGTCCTATCTTTCGGTTCATGAAGGCCCGGCGGCTTTCAGCCGTGCTGCGCGTGTGGTGGCTTTGGCTGAGGGCATGATCCTGTCCAATGAGCCCGGCTATTACGCCACTGGCAAATTTGGCATTCGGCTGGAGAATCTGTTGCTGGTGCAGAAGGCCGATATCGGTGCCGCTGCAAAGCCGTTTCTAGAATTCGAAACCCTGACTTTGGCGCCCTTTGAGCGTGCCTTGATCGAACCCGCGCTGCTGACGGTGGCGGAACGTGATTGGCTGAATGCCTATCACGCGCGCGTCGCGGTTGAGGTGGCACCGCTGCTGGATGCGGATACTGCGGCTTGGCTACGCGCGGCCTGCGCGCCGATTTAGGCGAGACTTCGTTTTGGGCGACTGATTCACCGCTTCGGTCATGCGACCTACGCGGATCAGACGCTATATGTGGATCACCCGGCCGTAAGCATCAAGCACGCTTTCATGCATGGCCTCCGAAACCGTGGGATGCGGGAAGA
>JAPLOJ010000122.1 GCA_026400795.1 Alphaproteobacteria bacterium | reverse complement strand
TGCTGCCTCCCGTAGGAGTCTGGGCCGTGTCTCAGTCCCAGTGTGGCTGATCGTCCTCTCAGACCAGCTACCGATCGGAGCCTTGGTAGGCCTTTACCCCACCAACTAGCTAATCGGACGCAGGCCGCTCCAAAGGCGCCTCACGGCTTTGGGCCTCAGCCCATATGCGGTATTAGCCCCAGTTTCCCAGGGTTGTCCCCCACCTCTAGACACGTTCCTACGCGTTACGCACCCGTCCGCCGCTGCCATTGCTGACCGCGCGACTTGCATGTGTTAGGCATGCCGCCAGCGTTCGCTCTGAGCCAGGATCAAACTCTCAGGTTCATCCAAGCATCACCACAGCACCCCAAAAGGCCCCACAGCAATACCCAAACGAACTCCCAAGGCTCAGCACTCTCACCAATTACTTCTCAGCTAATCCCAAACAACCAAGCACCAAGCCACAACACCCAGAACACATACCCACAAAGGAGCACACACCCAGGCGCCGACCGCGCATCCCACCCCGCCACTCATCGCAACAAGGCAAAAACACACAGAAACAAAGCCCAGCACAAAGCCACCCAAAGACAGCCAAGCACTATCAACTTCCAAAAAAACCAGATGCAATTGTCAAACAACAAAAAAAGAACCAGCAACAGAATGCCCTAAGGCACCCCACATCGCCGGCCCCCTCAACTCCACCAATCATCGGCAGGGCAAAAACACTAGCCAGTAAGCACCAACCAGTCAAGCCCAAAAAACGACAACCAACACAGTGATCGGGCTTCTAGTACCACCACAGAAGCGCGTCAAGCGGGGCAGCAAATGCCGCAAAACTGAGACAAGAATCCACAACGTACTGTTATAACGCGATTTTTTGACGAGCACCGGCCAGGGCCCTAAATTTTACCATTCAGGCTCCAACCCCAACCCCGGCCCTTTTGGCACAAAAATTTCACCATTGATCGGCAGAAGATGCTGCCCAAAAGGCGGCTTCTGCAGGTCCGCAAAATAAATTTCCAAAGGCTCGGCCACCTCCATCGCCGCGAGGAAATGCAGGCTCGCCAGCAGCCCAGGTCCAAAATACGGGCAATGGGGCACCACCCGCAGGCCGGCCCCCTGCGCCAGCTCCGCCACCTCAAGCATCGCGGTAAGCCCGCCGACCTTGGTCACGCTGGGTTGAAGGATCCCGGCCGCGCCGGCTTCAATCATTCGGCAGAAATCCTCAGGGTTCGATGCATTCTCCCCCGCCGCCATGGCACAGGGCGATGCCGCGCGTACCCGCGCCATGGTTGCGTGATCCTCAGGCGGCCAGGTCGGTTCCTCAACCCAGGCAACGCCCAGATTCTTTACTGCCTCGCAGAAATCCAACGCGTCACTCTCACTATCCCAAGCACAATTGATATCGAGCATGAGGGGGATGTCGGCAGGCGTCGCACCACGCGCCGCGCGAATGCACCCCAAATCTATTTCATGCAGTTTGATATCACGATACCCGCGCCGCACAGCCTCCGCAGCATTTCGCGCGACATCTTCGGCATTGCCGTAGCGCAACAGGCTGGCATAGGCGCGAACCTTATCCCGCCCAGCATCCCCCAGCAGTGCGTGCAAGGGCTTTCCTGCGCATTTTCCAGCAATATCCCAAAGCGCAATATCAATTGCGGAAATGCCGAAGGTTACCGGGCCGTTACGACCAAAATTATGAAAGCGCTTTTGCAGCATACGATTAAGCGCACCGATATCCCGCGCATCCTGACCAATACAGGCCGGCGCAATCAGCCGATCAATCGCATCACGCGTTGTATCCACCAGGGTAAAGCCAAACCCCTCTCCCCACCCATGAATGCCCTGATCCGTTTCGACCTTTACCAGCAGCGTATCCATGGTCTTGAGCGCCAGATTGCCGCCTGTTGCGCGGCTTGAACCGCCCGCTGCATCAAGGCCAACCCCATAGGTAAAGGCACTGCGATGAGTCCGGGTTTCGATCCGGGTGATCTTCATAATGAGGTTTTTCCTTCACAACTTGCAGTTCTTTGTCATCTTCGCGATCATGGCATTCGAACCGAAGAAACAAAAGATCGGAACAGGAGGAAAGCCCATGAAGATACGATCATTCACCGCCGCGCTTTTTACCATGCTCTTTTGCGCCCCGCTTGCAGCGCAGGAGAATTTCCCCAATCGTCCCATACGAATCATCGTGCCCTTTGCCGCCGGCGGCCCCAGCGACATTGTGGCGCGTCTTCTCGCACCAAAAATGATGACAGTGCTTGGTCAACCAGTAATCGTTGATAATCGCCCCGGCGCGGGCGGCGTCACGGGCGTTGACGTTGCCGCGAAAGCCGCGCCTGATGGCTATACCATCGCACTTGGCAGCGCCGGCGGCGTTGCGATTTCGCCGCAGCTCGATCGTGGCACGCCCTACGATCCCATGCGCGACCTTGCGCCATTGACGCTGGGTGTTCTGGTGCCTGAACCCATTGTCGTATCCTCGGCGACGCCATTTCGTTCCCTGCAGGAACTCATCACGGCAGCACGCGCGCAACCCGGCAAGATCAACCAGGGCTCGACCGGTTCGGGAAGTCTCCCGCATTTGGCTGGCGAATTGTTGAAAAACGCGACAGGGATCGAGATGACGCATGTGCCCTATCGCGGCGGTGCGCCTCTCACGACCGCCCTGATCCAAAATGAGGTTCAGGTTGGGCTGGCTGATCTACCGATCCTGCTGCCGCAAATTCGCGCCGGTACGATTCGCGCGCTGGCGGTTGGCTCTGCACAGCGCTTGCCATGGTTGCCCGATGTGCCAACCATGATTGAGCTTGGATATCCCGGCGTGGATACTAATAACTGGCATGGATTTGTAGCACCTTCGCGCGTGCCTGAGCCTATTCTGGAACGGCTGCACGGCGCCCTGGCGGGCGCCATAAAGGACCCCGAGATATCGCGGCAACTATTTGATCAAGGCGCCGTTCCGGGCGGCAATAGCCGCGCAGAATTCGGTGACTTCATCAAGGCCGAAATGGCCAAATTGGGCGAAGTCATTCGGCGCGGTAACATCCGCGCCGACTAAAAATTCGTCGGTTGAATCTCAGCTGGCACCTGCGAGTATGCGCAACGTCGCCTCCTCCCGCCCAAGTGCCCAAAGCACGGCATCAATGGGCGGGCTGGTGGTGCTGCCGCTGAGTGCCGCGCGCAAAGGCTGCGCGACCTGGCCGAGCTTGATGCCCTTCACCTCGCAATAATCGCGCAGCCACTGATCCAGATCGCTCCGTTCCCACGGCGCTGTCTGCAAAAAAGCAGCCAGATCAGCAAGGCGCGCTTTTGCTTCTGGCGTCAGCAAAGCCTCTGCCTTGGCTTCCATTACGGGCGGGCCATCCTGAACAGCAAAGACCGCTGCCCCCGTCAGTTCTTCCAGCGTCTTCGCCCTTTCCTTCAAGGCAGGCATCAGCATCCGCACGCGCTTGGCACCATCTGTCCCAAACAACACGGTGCGTTTCGCGAGCCGTTCCAGCACGTCACGCGTCAGCGCATCATCATCGGCCAGACGCAGATATTGCCCGTTCAAATGCGTGAGCTTCGCGTAATCCATCCGCGCCGCTGCCCGCCCGACATCCTTGATATCGAATAGCGTCACCGCCCGATCGCGCGGGATGAATTCCTCATCCCCATGCCCCCAGCCAAGCCGCAACAAGTAATTGCCGACAGCATCGGGCAAAAAACCCTGCTCACGAAAATCCAGTACGGAAACCGCACCGTGACGCTTGGAAAGCTTGGCACCATCCGCGCCATGGATCAAAGGCATATGGGCGAAATGCGGCCGGTGCCAGCCCATCGCGTCATAGACCATGCATTGGCGGAAAGTATTGGTCAGGTGATCATCGCCGCGGATCACATGGGTGATGCGCATATCGTGATCATCCACCACCACGGCGTGCAGATAGGTGGGCGTGCCGTCACTCCGCAGGATGATCATGTCATCCAATTCGCCATTGGCGACGCGCACTTCGCCCTGCACCAAATCCGGCACAATGGTCTCGCCTTCAAGCGGCGCCTTGATTCGGATGGCAAAGGGCTTGCCGGCCTGTTCCGGGCCAGGCTCACGGTCCCGCCAGCGGCGGTCATACCGTGGTGGGCGGCCTTCCGCCGCAGCGCGTTCGCGCATTTCGGTCAGTTCTTCCGGCGTCGCCCAGCAGCGATACGCCTTGCCCATCGCGAGCAGAGCCTCCGCGATTTCGCGATGCCGTGCCTCGCGCTGCGCCTGGAAGACTGGCGGTTCATCGGGCGAAAGCCCAAGCCAAGCCAGGCTATCCAGGATCTGGTCAACCGCTTCCTGGGTAGAGCGTTCCCGGTCCGTATCCTCGATACGCAGCAGATATTCCCCGCCGTGGTGGCGCGCAAAAAGCCAGTTGAACAGAGCGGTGCGAGCCCCGCCGATATGCAGATAGCCGGTGGGGGAAGGGGCGAAGCGCGTGCGGACTGTCATGGTGTGCTGATCATTCTCCTGATGCCCTGCCTTTAAACCACAAGCAGCGCCGGGGAAATCTGAGCTTTGGCCGGGCAGCTGATCAATTTCCCTTTTGGTTGTTTATGCAGCACCATATAAACCTATGGTTGTGCTTCCGCCATCCTCCTCCGCGTCCTTGGTGAGACCATGACGGCAACCGCGGTCAGGTGGCGCGCGGTCATGACACGGGCACAAGAAGCCTTTGCGGCGGAGCGTCAGCAGCAAGCACTCTGGCTACCGGTGGCCATGGGCACGGGCATCCTGCTTTACTTCAGCCTGCGCACGGAACCTGATGGTCGCCTCATTTGGCTCGCGCCTCCCCTGATCATTGCCGCCTTCATCCTGGCGCGACGCTTACCCTTTTGCGGTTGGCTTTGCTCAATAATGGCCGCGTGTAGCTTCGGTTTCGCGGTCGTGCTTTGGCACGCGCAAAGGGCAGCCCCACCCATAACGCCGCCGTCGCGGGCAATGGTGATTGAAGGCATTGTCCAAAATGTCGAAGCGCTGCCCCAGGGGCTGCGTATCACCTTGGCACAGGCACGGCTTGGACCTGAGGCACCAACCCTTGAGCGCAGCCTGCGTCTGCGCTTGCGCAGTGATGATGGCGCAAGGCCAGCCCCGGGCGATCTGCTGCGCGTCAGGGCGCTGATTCGCCCGCCCGCAGCACCGGCCTCTCCAGGAGCCTGGGATTTCCAACGAGCGGCCTATTTCAGTGGCCAAGGCGGCGTGGGCTTCGCCATTGGCCCCGCCGAGGTGACGCCAGGCGCGGGGCAAGCGCCCCCACTATCGGGCTTACGAACAACACTCGAAGCGCGCGTCATGACCGCCCTGCCCGGTCCCGCTGGCGCGATCTCCGCCGCGTTGCTGACTGGCAGCCAAAGCGCGATCCCGGCCGCTGATCTGAATGCCATGCGCGATTCTGGGTTGGCGCATCTGCTTTCTGTCTCCGGACTGCATATCGCGATTGTGATGAGCGTTTCCTTCTGGGTCTGCCGCTTGCTGCTGGCACTGTATCGGCCACTGGCACTCCGCGTTCCTGGCAAGCTGCTGGCCGGCTGCGCCGCGCTGCTTGCGGGTGGCTTCTACATGCTGC
>JAPLOJ010000375.1 GCA_026400795.1 Alphaproteobacteria bacterium | reverse complement strand
TCCCATTGGCACGCTGGAAAAGCTGCCAATCCGGCGCGACGGCAATCGCTGCTATGGCCCGGCCATTCTGGATATGAAGGGCGGCACGGTGCTGGCGGTGGAAGCCATGCGCCAGATCATCGCGGCGAAGATCAAAACGCCGCTGCCGATCACGATCTTGCTGACAAGCGATGAGGAAATCGGCAGCCCTTCCACGCGCGACCTGATCGAAGCGGAAGCAGCACGCCATAAATTCATCCTGGTGCCGGAACCGGCGCGCCCCGATGGCGGTGTGGTAACCGGGCGCTATGCCATTGCGCGCTTCAATCTGAAGACCACGGGCAAGCCTTCCCATGCCGGGGCGCGGTTGGCGGAGGGGCGGAGTTCCATCAAGGAAATGTGCCGGCAGATCCTGGCGATCGAGGATAGGACGACCGAGGATTGCACCTTTTCGGTGGGCGTATTGCATGGCGGGCAATGGGTGAATTGCGTCACGACAACCACTGAGGCCGAGGCGCTTTCCATGGCGAAGCGCCAGGAAGATTTGGATGCGGGTGTGGCGCGGATGTTGGCGCTCCGCGCCTCCAGCAATGATGTGCAGTTGGAAGTGACACGCGGCGTCACGCGCCCGGTATGGGAGCCCGATGCGAAGGTGATGGCGCTGTATCGCCATGCGCGGGAAATTGCGCAGGCCATTGGCTTTGACATCAACCACCAATCCAGCGGCGGCGGTTCGGATGGTAATTTCACCGGCGCGCTAGGCATCACCACGCTGGATGGCCTTGGCGTGCAAGGTGCACTTGCGCACACACTTGAAGAGCATGTGCTGATAGATAGCCTGGTGCCGCGCGCGAAGCTGATGGCGGGGCTGCTGACGACGTTGAATTAGGTTCTCATCAGTTCCAGCAAATTATCATCCGAGGCAGGGCGCGTGCCCGCCTCACATTCATGGATCATGGCGACCAGCCGCGTGATGGTGGGGCAGGCAACGCCATGGCGCGCCGCAATGGACAACACTGGTGCAATTTGCGCATCCACCGGCGTGCGGCGGCGGCGCACCCAAAGGTCGCGCCAAATGCCGGAATGGGTTTTCGCATTGGGGCGATTGAATTCAACCATCGCAGCAATGGAAGCGGCAGCGGCGGTTTCAGTTGCATCAGGCGCGAAAGCCGCTGGGTCAAAGCCGTTGAAGCTGCCCACGGTCACGCCCTCGGCGCGCGCCACCGCCATGGCTTCCTGGCCAAGGCGTCGCCACAGCGGCAGCAATTCCGGCCGGGCCAGCGCATCGGCGATGCCTTTCTCGCCCAGCGCCTGCGTATAGAGCATGGAGCTATAGGCGATCTTGCCCCAGAGATAGCCCCAGATATTCTCCGTCATGATCGCATCGGGTTCGAAATGATCGCGCAACATGCGGTGCAGCGCGGTCAGGCGCGGCGTGATTTCGCCAGTCAATTCGCCGAGCACCAGCGCGCCGCGCCCGCCATAGATGATCCGCCCCGGCGCCAGCCAATCGGCGCTGAAATTGACGAAGCAGCCAATGGTGCGCGCCTCACCCAAAATCGGCGTGATCAAAGCCTCACAAAGCCCGTTTTGCAGCGAAAGCACATAGCCATCAGGCGCCAGATGCGGGGCGATGGCGTGGCAGGCGGCTTCCGTATCCTGCGCCTTCACACAAAGCAGCACGCGGCGGAACTGACCCTTCAGCGTGGCCGGCGTATAGGCGGGCGCGGAGATGCGGTGCGCGTCAACCGGGCCTTCGATGGTAAGCCCGATGGCAGGGTCTCGGATCGCGGCGACATGATCTTCGACGATATCCACAAACACCACGGCATGACGCGCGCGCACCAGCGCGGCACCCAAAGTCCCACCAATGGCGCCCGCGCCCCAGATCAGGATCGGGCCATGATCTACCGCTTCACGGATGGCGCGTTGTTCGGCTTCACTCGTCATTGCAATCTCCTTGAGCGCGCAGGCTGCCGCAAAGCGCCATCCCTTGCCAAGGGCAAGGCATGGCCGCAGGGTGGTTGCGCACCTATTCGCGGAATCACGCGCTTGCCCCTGCCCTACCCCTGCCGCCCATGACGCCGCGTTGGAATACCCTGCCGGGTAATCTGCGCGGGGCGGTGCTGATGAGCCTGGCGGCGATGCTCTTTGCCGGGGAAGCGCTGGCGATCCGCTACATGAATGAACGCGGCATACCAACGGCGATGCAGCTTTTCGCGCGATCCTTCGGGCAATTGCTGTGGGTCATGCCACTGTTGCTGCAAAGCGGCTTGGCTGTTTTTCTGACCAATCGGCGCGGGCTGCATATCCTGCGCGGCACCGCAAGCTTGCTCACCTGGGGCTTCTATTACCTGTCCTTCGCCTTTCTCGATCTTGCGACTGCCACCGTGCTGTCCTTCACCAATGTCATGTTCACCACGCTACTCGCGGGGCCGGTGCTGAAGGAACGTATCGGCGCCGCGCGCTGGGCGGGCACCATGGCAGGGTTTTTGGGCGTGGTGCTGATGCTCCGCCCCGGGGCGGAGATTTCCTTGATTGGCGTAATCCTGGCTCTCGCTTCGGCGGCCAGTTGGTGCGGGATAACACTCACCAGCCGCATGCTGGCGCAGACGGAGCGCAATGAAACCGTCCTCGCCTGGGTCGGGCTGGTGACCAGCCTTGGCATGCTGCCCTTCGCCGTTTCCGCCTTCACGCCGATTGGCGCTTTTGATCTGCTGTTTCTGTTCGCCTTTGCCATCACGACGCCTGGGATCATTTGGCTGCTGACCTCGGCCTATCGCGCCGGAGAAGCCTCAGCCGTCGCACCCTTTCAATATCTGCGCCTTTTGCCCGTGGTGGGCTTTGGTTGGATTTTCTTCGGCGAAGTCCCCGATCCCTGGACCTGGCTTGGCGGAGGCATCATCCTGGTCGGCGCGCTGCTCATCACCATTGCCGAGACGCGCCGAAAGAATTGAGCGGAGGAAACCATGGCAGACCCCATCGCGGCTGATCGCATCGAAATCACGGTGCTGGTGGATAATGTCACGGATAGTCTTTCCTCCACGCCGAGTTTCGTGACGCGCGAATGGGTGCGCCTGCAACGACAGGGGATGAAGCGCACCATGGGTGGCGCGCTTTGCTGCGCCAATCATGGGCTGTCACTGGTGGTCCGCGCCGAATTGGGCGGCAAATCGCGTACCGTGTTGTTTGATGGTGGCCCGGTGGATTACGCGGTGGAACGCAATGGCACGCGGCTTGGCGTGGATTTTGCGGCGATTGAGGCCATGGTGCTATCGCACGGACATTGGGATCATGCGGGGGGCTTGCCCAAGGCAATTGAAATGACGCGTGCGGCCAATGGCGGGCAAGCCGTGCCGCTTT
>JAPLOJ010000177.1 GCA_026400795.1 Alphaproteobacteria bacterium | reverse complement strand
CTGCGTGTCATAAGCCGTGAGGCCAACGAACACGACCACACCAATCACGCTGATCGCAAAGGCCAGCGCGGAAGACGCCAGGAAGATATTGACCAGACCCGCAATCAAGATGCCGATCAGGCCCATGATCATGAAGCTGCCAAAGCGCGTCAGATCCGCCTTGGTGGTGTAACCATACAAGCTCACCGCCGCGAACATGGACGCGGTGATGAAGAAGGTGGTGGCGATGGACTGGCCAGTGTAGCGCAGGAAGATGTTCGAAAGGCTCGCACCCATACAGGCGGCGAATACCCAGAACAGCGCCTGCGTCGCGGGGCGCGAGAGCTTATTGATGCCAAAGGACAGCACCAGGATGAAGGCGAGCGGCGAGAGCATCGCGGCCCAGCCCAGAATGGTCGGCTCCAGGATGCGCGCGCCATTGGCAGCGCGGGTCACGGACCAGAACATCTGTTGCAGCTCAGGCGAATTGCCGATCACATAGGCAACAATGCCGGTGACCAGAAGGCCGGACGCCATCCAGTTGTAGACGCGGAGCATATATGCCCGCAGCCCGGCATCAATCGCCGCGGCATCGGCTGCGACGGGGCGACCCCAGCCGGTCGTGTAACGCATGTCGGGACCAGAGGCCATGACGAAACAGACTCCTAAATGGCGGGGATGATTCCCCTTCGTGGGATAATATGGAGATTTCGTAATCCAAATCAATAGGGGAGCGCCCGCCGATCCGCGGGCGCCCCTTCTTGCTTTAGCGTTCCGCCGGCTCCACGCGGATGGCCATGGCTTCGGCGATGGCGACATCCACTTGGTTACCCGGGCGCAGCGTCTTCAGGAATTCCCGCATTTCGGGCGTGCGCACCGCGACCGTGCGTTCCACGCGCGATGGCCCCACGAAGCTCACGGTATTGTTGGTGGTATCCACGGCGGTAATACGGACCCGGGCGCGGGTCGCGACCATGGTGCCGCCGGCCGGGCGCGCCCCAGGTTCGGCGCGTGCTGCGCCCACCACGGTTTCGGGTTCAAGGCTGCTGCCAGGGGCCGCCATACGCACTGCAATGGCTTCCTCATAATGCACCCGCACGCGATCGCCACGGCGGATCTGCGCGAAATTCCGGACTTCCGGGCCAAGCTGCAGGGTTTGCGGCTTATTATCCGGGCCACGCACCACAATGGTCCGGGTGCGGGCATCCACCCGGTCCACCGCCGCCACCATTTCACGCGTGGTGGAGACAACCACCGGCGGTTCGGGCTCTGGCGTGGCGCAGCCAATCAGCGCCAAAAGCGGCAGGGCAATAATGGCGCCTTGGCGAAGGCGCCCTGAGAGGGTTGCGAACATCATTTGGCTTTCCTTCCTCTGGGCCAATTTTCATAGGCCGAGTTTTAACGATACCTCAATAAACTAATCGCTCTCGTCCGGCTACTGCCCTCAGGCAGCGCCTTCCTGCCAATAGCTCTGATGCGGCACGGCGCCTTCTGCTTCCAGGCAGGGCCCGACCACCGCAACCTTTTCCGCCGCGCTGTCCAAAACCGCCCGGCAGGAAAGGGATAACCCCGCCGTATGGGGCTGCGCATTGCGCAAATGCAGAATCGCACCGGCGGAAAGCCCGTACACCGCGCGCCCGACCCCTGTGTAGAAAATCGCCGCCGAACACATGGCGCAGGGCTCGCCCGAGGAATAAATCGTGGCATTCCGCAGCACATCGCGCGGCAGCCCGGCGCGCAATACATCATGCAGCGCATTCATTTCGGAATGCGCGAGCGTCCCGCCGCCGCCCTTGCCCTGGGTGGAACCAGCCTCCGCCAGCACCTGGCCTTTCTCATCGGCGATCACCGCGGCAAAGGGGCGATCACCACGGGCGCGCGCCTCACCGGCCAGCGCAAAGGCGCGGCGCAGCAGCGTGGCATCGAGCGGAGAGAGTTTGTCATCCTCGGCCATAGCGGGCTTCCTATTCATTGCGGAGCAAGGGTGCGGCCTTGGCACGGAGCGCGAAGGCCGTGCCGGCATAACCGAAGGCCAGCGTGATGGCCATGCAGGCCAATACCGTCAGCGCCAAAGTGCCCGGCAGAAATACCCAATCCGCGCGCATGACGAAGCGCACCACACCCCAGGCCGCGGCTGTGCCGGCGGCCGCCGCGAGCAAACCCGCTGTCAGACCCAGCAGCCCGAATTCCACCAGGAAACTCGCGCGGATTTGCGCGCGCGTGGCGCCGATGGTCTTCAGCACAACGGCATCCCTGATGCGCCGCCTTTGCCCGGCCGCCACTGCGCCCGCCAGCACCAGCAAGCCCGCCAGTAAGGTAATGCCCGCCACGGCGGAAAGCGCGAAGCCAATCTTCTCCAACAACCCAACCACCTGATCCAAGGCATCGCGCACGCGAATGCCCGAGACATTCGGGAAACGATCGGTCAGCAAGCGCAGCAAAGTCGCTTCCTGCGCCACATCATTGCGCATGGTCGCGATATGCGTATGCGGCGCGGCAGAAAGCAAACCAGGTGAGGCCACCAGCACGTAATTGATGCCAAGCCCGCGCCAGGCAATTTCGCGGAGGCTCGCGATTTTCAGCGTGATGTCGCGCCCCAGCACATTCACCGTGATGCTATCGCCAACACCAATACCCCAACCCTTGGCGAGTTGCGCATCGAAGGAAACCAAGGGCGGGCCGGCATAATCCGCTGGCCACCAGGCACCAGCAACCAGCTTGGCGCCTTCCGGCGGGGTCGCTGAATAGGTCAGGCCACGATCGCCGCGCAACGCCCAGGCAGTCTCCGGCGTTGCATTCACCTGTTCCGCCGGCACGCCATTCACCGCGACAATACGCGCACGCAAATTGGGCACGCTGCGGATTTCCGTTACACCTGGTTGCGCGCGGGCGAGTGCCTCGAACGCCTGTATCTGATCTGATTGGATATCAATGAAGTAGAAATTCGGCGCGGCGGCGGGCATTTCATTGGCCAATTGCCGGCGCAGATTGCCTTCAATCAGCGCAATGGCGGAAAGCACCGTCAGCCCCACGCCGAGCGAGACCAGCATCAGCGGCGTCGGTGCCCCAGGCCGATGCAGATTGGCAAGGCCCAAGCGCAAAGCCGGGCGCCGTGCATGCGGCAGGCGCCGGGCGAGTGCCATCAACGCCCCCGCACCAAGGCGGAACAGCAAAAGCGTGCCGATCACCGCCACGATGAACATTGCCGCAAAGCGCGGATTCTCCGCCGTGCCGATCACCAAGGCGGAAAGCGCAGCCGCCGCCACCAAAATCGCCGCGAGAATGCCAAGGCTTGGCCTGCCTGCACTCGGCGCCACCACATCGCGAAACAGCGCCGCACCCGGAATGCTGCCCGCGCGCCCAAGCGGCCATAGCGTGAAGGCGAGCGCGGTCAGCAAGCCATAAAGCGCTGCCATCGCAAGCGGCACTGGATAAGGCAGGATGCGTGGCGCCACCGGCAAAATGGAAGCGAGCGCCGCCGCCCCCGCCCAGGTCAGCCCAAAGCCAATCACCAAGCCAAGCGCAATGCCGAGTAACGCCAGCGCCATCACCTGCATCAGATAGGTCGTGAAAATCAGCGATGGCGGCGCGCCGAGGCAACGCAAAGTCGCAATGGTGCGCGCGCGTTGCTCCAGCCAGGCCGATACGCCGGTTGCAATACCAATCCCGCCAACTAGTAGCGCGGTCAGGCTTGCCAGCGTCAGGAAAAACGCCGCGCGATCCAGGAAGCGATTGACGCCGGGTGCGGCGACATCGGAGCTTCTGATGCGCCAGCCGGATTCCGGAAAATCCCGGCGCAAATCAGCAATGAAGCGCTGACGATCCACACCCACCGGCAGCGCAAGCCGATATTCGTAAGTGACCAGGCTGCCCGGCTGGATCAACCGTGTTGCGTCCAGCGACGACAAGGCAATCATGGCGCGCGGCCCGAGTAGCGACGGACTCGCGACCTTATCCGGTTCCTGCGCGATGGTGGCGCTGAACGTGAAGCGCGCTTCGCCAATGCGCAGCATGGCACCTGGCGCCACGCCAAGCCTTTCGGCGATGAAAGGATCAAGCAGGATATCACCCGCGCCGAGCGCGACAGGTGGTTGCAGTTCCAGCGCGCCGTAAAGCGGATAGGCGCCATCTACCGCCTTCACTTCCACCAACATGCGCTGGCCCGATTCAGCCACCGCCATGGCACGCAAGGTCACCACTTCTGAAACGCGTGCCCCACGTGCCGCAAGCCAGGCGCGGGGCGCTTCACCCAAAGGCCGATAGGGGGAGGCGATTTCAACATCACCGCCCAAAATCCGCGCACCATCAGCGGCAAGCCCGGCATCCACACCGGCGCGCAAAGTGCCTACCGCTGTAATCGCCGCGACGCCAAGCGCCAGGCAGGCCAGCACAATGCGCAAGCCGCGCAAGCCGCCGCGCAATTCGCGCCGCGCAATCCGGAACGCGAGCAGCAGATTGCTCACGCCGCCACCATCTGATCGGACACAATCAGCCCATCCTCAATGCGCAATTGCCGCGGGCAGCGCGCCGCCAGCGCGGGGTCATGCGTAATCAGCAATAGCGTGGTGCCAAGCCGCGCGCGGAGGTCAAACAACAGCGCCATGACTTCCTCACCCTTCGCGCGATCCAGATTGCCGGTGGGTTCATCCGCCAGCAGCAGGCGCGGTTCCGCCACGAAGGCACGCGCCAGCGCCACGCGCTGCTGTTCGCCCCCTGAGAGCTGCGCCGGGTAATGGCCCAAGCGATGGCCAAGCCCAACCGCGCGCAAGGCTTCCGCCGCGCGGTCAAAAGCGTCTCGCACGCCGGCGAATTCCAAGGGTACGGCGACGTTTTCAAGCGCCGTCATGGTCGGGATCAAATGAAAGGCCTGGAAAACAATGCCGAGCCTTTCGCGCCGGAAACGCGCCAGCGCGTCTTCCTCCATCGCGCCGATATCCGCGCCGTCGATCAAAAGCGTGCCCGATGTCGGTCGCTCCAACCCCGCCAGCAGCATCAGCAGGCTGGTCTTGCCGGACCCCGAGGGGCCGACGATGCCCACAGCCTCCCCAGCATTCACGCGCAAATCAAGGCCGCGGAGGATGTTGATCTCGCCCGCCCCCGCCCTCACTTTGAAGCCAAGGCCGCTCGCTTCGATCAGGGGTTTTTTCGCCCCGGCGCTGGTCGTCTCGGTGACGTGAAGGGCATCCATGGTATCGCTGATCTCCTATCCTGCCCGCGCATATGGTCGCAGATGGCTCTGGCGCCAATCGCTGGGGCTGCTGGCGCTTGGGGCTTTGCCGGCACAGGCGGCGGAAATCCGGCTGATGATGCTGGGGGATTCGATTACCGCCGGGTATGGGCTGGCGCGCGGCCAGGCGCTGCCGGCCAGGCTGGAAGCAGCCTTGCGCGCCAAAGGCCGGGCCGTGCGCGTGATTGATGCCGGGGTTTCCGGCGATACCACGGCGGGCGGGCGGGCCAGGCTGGATTGGGCTTTGGCCGAGAATCCCCATGCGGTGATTGTGGCACTTGGTGGGAATGATGGGCTGCGCGCCCTGGAACCCCGCGCCAGCCGGGCCAATCTGGCCGCCATTTTGGACGCTTTGGCCGCGAAACGCCTGCCCACCATGTTCGCCGGGATGCTGGCGCCGCCCAATCTCGGCGCCGAGTATGGGCGGGAATTCGCCGCCAGTTTCAGTGACTTGGCCCGCGAGAGGCCCGGCGTGGTCTTCTACCCCTTCCTGCTGGAAGGCGTGGCGGGGGACCTTTCGCTCAACCAGCCGGACGGCATTCACCCAAATGTCGCTGGCGTGGAGGAGGTGGTTCGTCGCATGCTACCTTCAGTCGAATCGCTTTTGGGGCAGGTCGCCGTTCCTTAGGTTGTTCGCCGGATCGCACCAGGAGGGCCCCCGCCATGCTGCGTCTTTTCGTCGCCCTTGCCTTGCCGGCCACGCTGCGGGCGGAAATTGCGGGCCTGGTTGGCGGCATTCCCGGCGCACGCTGGGTACCGCCCGATAATTACCACCTGACGTTGCGCTTCATTGGTGAGATTGAGCCCTGGCGTGCGCAAGAAGTGGATGATGCGCTGATGGCGATCCGCGCGCGGCCCTTCACCTTGCAGCTTGCCGGCGTTGGTACTTTTGAAAAGGCCGGGCGCATCCAATCGCTTTGGGTGGGTGCGGAGCGCAATGACGCGCTGACCCATTTGCAGACCAAGGTGGAAACCGCGTTGCAACGCGTGGGCTTAGCGCCGGAGCGTAAGCGCTTTTCGCCTCATGTCACGCTGGCGCGCACCGAACGCGCCGCGCCGGAAAAGCTGATGGCCTTTGTGCAGGCGTATAATTTGTTCCGCGCGACGCCGGTGGAGGTGGAGCATTTCACGCTGTTTTCGTCCCGCTTGGGGAAGGAGGCTTCGGTGGAGGCTTCGGTCTATACGCCGGAAGTGGATTACGATTTGGTGGCGCGCGTCGCGGCTTAGGCGCAAGACTTGGCAGCCACCGCCTGCCGGATTAAATCGTTTCCCGTGAAACGACCCGCCACCTTCCTCGCGCGCCTGATCGCGGCACTTTTGCTGGTGCAAACCGTATTGGCGCCGGCGCTGTGCCTTGCCCATGTGGCAAATGCGGGGCTGGCGACGGTCATCTGCTCCCCGGATGGGGATCGCACCGTGCATCTGGGCACAAACGGGGAGGAATTGCCCGCCCCCGAAGCCCATAGCGGCTTCTGCCTTGCCTGCCATGCCCTGCCGCAAGCCGATCTCCCCGCCCCGCCCATGCTTTCCACCCCGGCGGAACCCGGCAGCGCCATCATGTGGTTCGCCGCTGGTGATATCGGCTGGCGCCCGGCGGCCCGCGCGCCGCCTTACGAACCGACAGGTCCCCCAGCCTTCTCCTGAGGCCGCCCGAATGCGGGCGGCCAAAAGCCGTCCCGTTATTCGACCTCAGGAGATATTTCGTGTTCCACATCCATCATGCGCGGCGTCTCGCCGCCGCGGCCGCGTTGGCGGCCAGCGCCTTTACAGCACAGGCGCAAACCAGCACCCCGGCCACGCCCAGCGCCACGCTGCCGCCCACCATCGTCACCGCCGCCCCGATTGCGGGCAGCCTGACCCGGCCATCCGATGAACAAGCCGCTGAGGAAGCGCGGCGCAACCCCGGCAATGTCACCATTGTCCCGGCCAGTGATTTCCTCGAAAGGGCGGGGGCGACCCCCATTCGCGATATGCTCCTGTACACGCCCGGCGTCTTTGCCGAGCCGAAATGGGGTGAGGATTCCAGGCTTTCCATTCGCGGTTCAGGTGTTGCGCGCAATTTCCACCTGCGCGGCGTGCGGCTTTTCCAAGATGGGCTTTCCATCAATCAGGCCGATGGCAGCGGGGATTTCCAGGAATTGGACCCGCTGACCTTCCAGCGGGTTGAGGTATTGCGCGGCGCCAATGCCTTTGCGCTTGGCGCCAATACGCTTGGCGGGGCGTTGAATTTCATCACGCCAACAGGGCGCACCGCCCCTGGCACCATCCTGCGCGGGGAAGGCGGTTCTTATGGCTTTGCGCGTGGTCAGGTGGCCCATGGCTGGGCGGAAGGCGCGCATGATGCCTGGGCCAGCTTCAGCGGCATGACCCAGGAAGGCTATCGGGAACAAAGCGCCGGGCGCGCTTATCGCCTGAATGGCAATACCGGCTGGCAATGGGCTGATAATGCCGAAACGCGCATTTTCGTCGCCTATAACAATATCTGGCAGCAGATTCCGGGCGCGGTGACGCGCAGCCAAGCGCTGAATAATCCGCGCGCGGCGGCGGCGGCGAATTTGGCCGGCAATTACATGCGCAATATTGAAGCAACCCGCATCGGCACCGTCACCGCCATTCGTCCCGAAGAAGGTGTTCTGGTGGAAGCGGGCGGCGGTTTCGTCAATCGTGAATTGGATCACCCAATCTTTCAGTACATTGATCAACGCACCGCCGATGTTTCCGGCTTTGGCCGCATGACGCTGGAACGGCAAATCGCGGGCATGGAAAACCGCACCATTATGGGCGCAAGTGCGGGTTCTGGGCGCATTCGGGCGCTACGCTACAACAATGTGGGTGGGCGTGCGGGCACCATCATGACGGCCAATTCTATTGATCGGGCCACGAATCTGGATGCCTATCTGGAAAATAGCCTTGAAGTCGTGCCAGGCATTGCGCTGATTGCGGGGGCTTCCGGGGGCAAGGCCACGCGCGAAAGTGAAGATAGCTTCCTGAAGGATGGCAATAATTCCGGCAGCGGCGATTGGACATGGATCAATCCGCGCTTTGGCGCGCTGTGGCAGGCGGCGGAAGGCGCCCAGGTTTTCGGCAATCTGTCCTGGACAACGGAACCGCCCACGCTTGCTGACCTGACGCCACTTACCACAGCCGGCGGTTTTTCCCTGCTGGACGCGCAGCGCAGCGCAACATTGGAAATCGGCTCACGCGGCAAGCGCGGCGATATCACTTGGGAAGTTGCGGCCTATCATTCCTGGCTGCGTGATGAAATCCAGTTGCAGAATGTGGGCGCCAGCCAGAATCAGGCGCGCAATCTGGATCGCACGATGCATCAGGGCATTGAAGCAGGTGCGGATTGGGTCTTCCTGCGCGATATCGAAACGAAAGGTGATGGGCTGAGCTTCCGGGCGGCCTATACCTTCAGCGATTTCCGCTTTGTTGATGATTTAATCTTCAAGAATAACGAACTACCCGGCGTACCGCGGCATTTGTTCCGGGCGGAGTTGCGCTACCGTCACCCCTCTGGCGCCTGGTTTGCGCCGACCACGGATTGGGTGCCGCAAGCCTATTACGTGGACAATGCCAATACGCAAAAAACCGATAGCTATGTGCTGTTTGGCCTTCGCGCCGGTTGGGATTTCGAAAACGGGCTTTCCGCTTTTCTGGAAGCGCGCAACTTGGGCGATACGCGCTACATCTCCTCAGCCTCGGTCGTGGCGTTCGCCAATGCCAATTCCGCGCTTTACGAACCCGGCACAGGACGCTCCGTCTTTGCCGGTCTGCAATATCGCTTTTGAGGAAAGGTTTCGCACCATGAAGAAGCTTCTTGTTCTTGCCGCGCTGCTGCTTGCCACACCGGCGGCAGCGCATGTTACCATTGACCCACCCCAGGCCCAGGCCAATGGCACGCTGCGTGCGGCGCTGCGTGTGCCGCATGGCTGCGGCCAGCAGGCCACCATCCGCGTGACCGTAACGCTGCCGGAAGGCACCACCACCGCGCGGCCCATGCCCAAGGCCGGCTGGCGCATCGCCATCACGCGCCAACCCTTGGCGACCCCCATTTCCGATGGCCATGGCGGCATGATCACGGCAGCGATCACCCAGATCATTTGGGAAGGCGGCCCCCTTCCCAATGACCATT
>JAPLOJ010000219.1 GCA_026400795.1 Alphaproteobacteria bacterium | reverse complement strand
GCCGATCGCCATGCACCAATTCGCGCACCGAAGCGCCCTTGGCGCAATGCGTGCCGCGATTGATCGGCGATTCCCAAGCGGGTTCCTGGCCGACCCAAACGCCATTCTGCACTTCCGCAATCACGGTGCAGCCAACCGAACAATGGGTGCAGATATTCTTCACGCGCTGCACGGGCTTCGTGTGATCCATCGGCCCCGCTTCGGCGGGGCGCATGGTGGAAAGCGGAATGGCGCCAAGTACCGCCAGCCCCGCCCCGCCAAGCCCGGCCTGGCGCAAAAAGGCGCGGCGGTCCAACCCACCGGCGGAAAGCCCCTGATAGGCGGAAGCAAGGCGCTGCTTGGCGGCCTTGCCATCGGTGCGTTTGATCAGCATGGGTGCTTCCCTTCTTACTTATCGCTGGAGCCGTTGGTGCGGTAGAAAGCCTGCACATGCGGGCTATTGGGCTGGTAGCGCGCCTTCAGCCGATCCGCCTGGTTTTCCTTACGCGCCATGCCGGCCGGCACGGCATCGGCGCGGAGCGGGGTTGAGGCTTCCGCCGCCGTTGCAGCCACCGCCGCACCGCCAGCAAGCCCCAGGGTCTTCAGAAAGCCGCGGCGTTGCGCGACTTGTTTTTCATTCTCACTCATATTCCAGCCTCCCAGCGGAAAACATCAGACGGGCAATTCCTGCGCCGCCAATTCAACCTCAATGGCCATGCGGCCTAGCGCGCCGACGGCGCGGTAAAACCCCGCGGCTTCCGCCGCTTCCAGATCAGCAAAGAAGCGCCCCGCCCAGGGGCGCAGATGGCGGGCGAAAAACGCCTCAGCCGCCGCGTCACCGCCCGGAAACACGCCAGACAGCAGCCCGGCAAAGCTTTCGCATTCGGATGCGATGTGATCCTCGGGCTCGGCCACGCCATCGGCGCGTTCAATGCCAAGCCGCGCAAGGTCCCCGCGCAAATCAGCCAGCGGGCGTTCATGCAGGAAGCCCGTAATATAATAGGAAGCAAAGGGCAGCAATTCGCCACGCCCAAGGCCGATGAAAAGATCGTGGAATTCGCGCTGAACGCGTTGCGTATCGGTGGCAGCGGCGGCTTCGCCCAGCGCGCGGAAGCATTTGCCAAGCGGCGAGGCATCACCGGGCAGGGCGGCAAGGGCGGCCAGCAGATGGGCATCAGGGGCAGCCACGAGCAAACGGCCAAGCAGCGCGTAAAGACGCGCTCTTTCGGTCGCCATGGCATCCGGTGCCATATCTTTCTGCATCATGGGGCGCATTCTGGCCGCCGCTTCCTCTAACTCAATATCGAACCGTTATGGTCTTGCCCTGCGTTCACTCGAATGAAAAATCGGTAATGTTCCGACTCTACCCAGAGAAAAACAGAAACAAGTCCAACCCGTATTTCCGACTCTAATACTCAATTCAGGCTCCCAATACAATGTTTTCTCAGGAAAAGCCTGACAAGCTTATACGGGTAAGGCGCTGCCGTGGCGGCGGGGGCGCTCAACCGGGGTCTCTGGCGCTGCCTGAGCTTCAGGCGCGGCTTCGGCTATGGCCAAGCCTGGGGCTTCGGGTGCCGCCTCCGGGATGGGGGCCTCGGCCATGGCGGGGACTTTCGGGGCCTTTTCTTCCTCAGGCTTTGGGGCCGGGGCATCCAGGCCCAAAGCATGGGACAGCAGCTTCATCGCATCCCCCCCCAATTCCAGCGCAAAGCCCGGCACGCCATCCGGCGCGTTGAAATCCCAGGCGTAATCCGCCGGGCCGATGAAATCCCGAATGGCGGGGTCAAGGCTCCAGGCGCGGCGCAAGGCAGCGCTGCGGAGTTCCAGTGGCACCTTGCGGTGCAGGAAGGCCTTGAAATCACTCTCGATTGTTAGGCTTTCAATCGGCGGCAGGCTGGCCAGGTCGAATTCATCCTCGGGCTCGGCGGGCAGCGCCTCGGGCTTCGCTTCAAACGGGGCGGGCGGCGGGGTTTCTTCCGGCGCGCGGCCTTCCACCACGGCGCGCTTGCGGCGGGACCAGCGTGAGAGAAACCCCTCCCCTTCTTCGCTCATGGCCCATCTACCCGGCTGCGTCGGCCAAGCCCTTCAAGCTCTGGCTTGTCGCGCTTGCGTTTGTGAAAGCCTCGGTCGCGGTGGTGCTCCTCCACAAAGGCTTCCAGCGCGGCGCGAATGCCGGGGGGTAGCGGCACGGCTTCCATGAGGTCTGAACCCGAATCGGCATAAAGATGCGCCTCACCGGCATCCACCGTCACGCGTTGCAGGGCGAAGCCGGGCGCCGCTTCCACCGGGCGCAGCACCACCCAGATGCTGGGGCTGCTGCTTTCCAGATTGTGTTTGTAGTTATCGGTATCGGTCGGGTGCAAAGCCACTTCGGCATTGCCGGCGAAAAAAAGGCTGCGCCCGGCTTCTTCGCGCATCAGCGTCCAGGCCGGCAATACGGGCGCGTCTTCCAACACCTCCACGGCGCGCCAGGCCCATTCCGCCCATTGCGTGACTCCGGGGCGGCGTTCCACCACGACGCCCACGGGGATGGTGACGGTGCCGGGGATGATCAGGCTCATGCACCCTTCTCCGCGGTCAGCAGCGGCAGGCCGGCCACCAGGTTTTGCGGCTTCATGCGGACCCTATTCGCCGCATCCATGGCGAGCGCCAGATAGATCGGCTTGCCCGCCACGCGCGGCAGCATGCGCGCGGGATTGGCAAATTCCAGCACGCCGAGCCAAAGGATGCGCGCAAGCCGCGCCTGCGCCACCTTCTTGCCCTGCCAGAGATCATTGGTGATGGCAGTCGCT
>JAPLOJ010000103.1 GCA_026400795.1 Alphaproteobacteria bacterium | reverse complement strand
TCATGCCCTTCCAGCATGGTGTGGATGTTTCGATCCAGGCGCTGACAAAATATGTCGGCGGGCATTCGGATGTGCTGCTGGGTTCCATCACCGTGAATAGCGAAAAGGATTATGAGATTGTGCGCGGTGCGGCCTCCCAAATGGGGCATTTCGCGGCACCCGATGATTGCTGGCTCGCGCTGCGTGGTGCGCGCACCATGCCTGTTCGCTTAAAACAGCAGGAAAAAAGCGGGCTTGAAGTGGCGCGCTGGTTTGAAAACCGGCCAGAGGTGCTGAGTGTGCTGCACCCTGCCCTGCCATCGCACCCACAACATGCGTTGTGGAAGCGTGATTTCACCGGCGCCTGCAGCCTATTCGGCGTGGTGTTCAAGCCGCACTATACGGAAGCGGATATCTTCAACTTCATCGATAATCTGAAGCTTTTTGGCATTGGCGCTTCATGGGGTGGGTTTGAAAGCCTCGCACTTCCCACCACTGGCTTCATCACCCGCACCGCCACCAGCCCGGATATGGGCGGCTTCACGGTGCGTATTCATATCGGGCTTGAGGATGTTGGCGATCTGGTCGCTGATCTGACGCAAGGTTTGGCGACGCTGCCGAAGTAGCGCAGCGGGTCAAGGGCCGCCACAAATCATGGGCGGCCCAACACCTGTCACTGCTGGCTGCGCCCCGTCTCCACGCCACGCTGATAGGCGCGCCGTTCATTCTCACGCGATTGACCAACCGCCAAGCCGCCAGCAGCGCCGACGCCAGCACCAATCAGAGCGCCCCAACCGGCACTGCCGGCAAAGGAGCCGATCGCCGCACCGCCCAGTGCGCCAGCCCCGGCACCAATCGCCGTGCTGCGCTGCTTATCACTCATATCCGCGCAGCCGGTCGCTGCCAGCAGCGCCACGCACGCAAAACCTGTTTTCCATTTGCCAGCCATGGGATTCTCCTTGGCGATTGCCAATTCTGTCAGCCTTGATTCAACGCCGCGCCGCGCGCCCGGTGCAGGGGTATTGCGCCGCGGCAAAACGCAGCAGCCCATCCGCCGCGCGCAGCCCATCAAATTGCGGATTGGCCGCAGACCAGGCCACGAAGTTCGCGGTCACCTGATCCAGTGTGGGGGAAGGTGTGGGCAGGCAGAAGTTCGGGCGCGTGCCCTGGCGCTTATGCATGGCATCGCTGGTCTGTCCCGTACCGACCATCACGCCATGACAGAAATGCACCGCCGCCGCATAAGCCGCTTCCTGCGCGCTTGCACCGCATAGCCTTGCCAGGGCGCCCGTTGTGCCGGTGGTGAAGGTTTCACCCGTAATGGCATTCTGCTGTGCCGAAGCCATGGGCGCCGCGCCCAATGCCACCGCAAAAGCCGCCATGGGGAGGAAAGAGCCAAATCCACGAAACGCCATCACATCCTCCTGAACCACGAAGAACACTCAAGGTACGCGTCATGCCACCCGCTTTGCAACTTAAATAACGCCTAAGCGATGTGCGGAGCGTCCCCGCATTTGCCGCAAAACCCTTCAATCTCCACCGTCGCACGCGCGGCAGAAAAGCCGGCCTTGGCGGCAGCAGCGCTGATGGCCTCAGCCACGCCGTGATCGGAAATCTCCCGCGTCATGCCGCAGCCGCGACAGATCAGAAATTGATGCGGATGGTCATGCGCATGGTCGTGATGCGCGCCATGCCCTTCCAAGGCCTCATTACAGCCCATGAAGGCATTCAGCCTTTCAAGCCGATGGATCAAACCCTGTTCCAGCAGGAAATCGAGTGCGCGATACACGGTAGGCGGCGCGGCCTTGGCGCGGCTTGCCTTCAATTGATCAAGCAAAGCATAGGCACCGATCGGCGCTTCCGCTTCCAACACCAGCCGCAGCACATCGCGTCGCAGCGGCGTAAGCTGCACACCGCGCGTTTGGCAAAGCGCCTCCGCCCTTTCGAGCACCGTCAAATGATGAGTTGATCCATGCATACCGCTTCCTAACAGGAATCGCGCATGTTATAAAGTAACAATGTCAGCCCCCACCATTTCCGCCACTGCGCGCGATACCCTGCTTGCCGCCATCAAGCCCGATGCCGCCGGCCTCATCCCCGCCATCGCCCAGCAGCATGATACGGGCGAAGTGCTGATGATGGCCTGGATGAATGCCGAGAGTCTGGCGGAAACACTCCAAACCGGCCGGGTCTGCTATTATTCGCGTTCCCGCAAGGCACTGTGGCGCAAGGGGGAAACATCCGGCCAGGTGCAGATGCTGGTGGACCTCCGGCTTGATTGTGATGGCGATACCATCCTGCTGCTGGTGGATCAGCAGGGCGTTGCCTGCCATACCGGGCGGCGCAATTGCTTCTACCGAGCCCCGCGCGGCGATGCGCTGGCCAATATCGCGGAGCCGCTGATGGACCCGGAAGCGCTCTACCGCAAATGAAGCTCATTCCTGTCACGGTGCTGACCGGCTTTCTGGGGGCGGGCAAGACCACCCTGTTGAACCGGCTGCTGAAGCACCCGGATATGGCGGGCAGTGCTGTTCTCATCAATGAATTTGGCGAGATTGGGCTGGACCATCTGCTGGTCGAGAAGCTTGATGAAGATACCGTGCTGCTCAATGCTGGCTGCCTTTGCTGCACCATCCGCGGCGACTTGCAGCGCGCTTTGCGTGATTTGGCGCTGAAGGCCGAAGCCGGGCATGAAATTCGCCGCGTGTTGATTGAAACCACAGGCCTGGCTGACACCGCGCCCATTCTGCAAACGCTGATGAGCGACCCGGTGGCGCTGCGTTCCTTCCGGCTTGATGGCGTGGTGACGGTGGTGGACGCCGTGCTTGGTGCGGCCACGCTGGACGCCCAGATTGAAGCCGTAAAGCAGGCTGCCGTTGCAGACCGGCTGATCCTGAGCAAGACGGATATCGCAAGCGCTGATCAGATCAGCGCACTTGAAGCCCGCCTGCATGCGCTCAATCCCGGCGCACCGATCAGGCGCGTTGTCACGGGTGATGTCGCGCCGGATTTCCTGTTTGGCGCAGGCGGCTTTGACCCTAGTGCAAAGATCGCCGAAGTCGCGGGTTGGTTGGCGGCGGAAGCTGCGCATTACCACCATCACGACCATCACCATGATCCCAACCGCCATGATGCGCGTATCCAGGCCTTTGGTCTGACCTTCGCCGAACCCCTTCCCTGGGAAGGCTTGGCGAGTTGGCTTGAAATGCTCGCCATCACGCGCGGCGCCAGCGTTTTGCGCATGAAGGGAATTCTGAACCTGCAAGGGGAGGATCGGCCAGTGGTTCTGCATGGCGTGCAGCATGTGTTTCACCCGCCGGAACGCCTGGCCGCCTGGCCGGCAGGGCATGATCGGCAATCTCGGCTTGTCTTCATCCTGCGCGATCTGGACCGCGCCGTGGTGGAAGAAGGCTTGGCCGCCTTCCTGCAAGCGGCACGCGACAAGGCAGCGCTTTCAGCCGGCGCGAAATGATTCCGCCGCGCGGCAATCTCCGCTAATAACCCGCCATGCCCCCTGCCCCTTTGACCTTTGAAACCCTCTCTGGCGCTGCGCTCACCGCGCGGTTGGATGCGCTGGCTGGCCTGCGCATTCGTGTCTTTCGCGAATGGCCCTATCTTTACGATGGCGATCCGGCGCATGAGGCGCGCTACCTTGCGGCTTACGCGCAAAGCCCGGGCGCCTTGGTGGTGGCGGCCAGTACGGCGCAGGGGGAGGCCGTTGGCATGGCCACCTGCCAACCGGGCCATGAAGCCAGCGAAAAGCTCCGCGCTTCCTGGGCTGCGGCAGGGCTGGATGCGGCGACGCTGTGTTATTTCGGTGAGAGTATTTTGTTACCGGAATATCGCGGCCAGGGCGCGGGCGTGCGGTTTTTTGAGGAACGCGAAGCCCATGCGCGCCGCTTGGGGCTTTCCATCGCGGCGTTTTGTGCCGTGGTGCGCAATGAAAACGACCCGCGCCGCCCGGGTGATTACACGCCGCTTGATGGTTTCTGGCGCAATCGCGGTTATGAGCCGCGGCCTGATATCTCAACGGTGATGTCCTGGCGCGAAGTGGACGATACGCGCGAAACGCCGCACGTACTTTCCTTCTGGATCAGACGGCTTTCATGACGGAACCCGCCCCCATCCGCCTTGGCCTGCTGCAATATCCGGTGGGGCGCCCGGCCTCCATCGCGGATTTCGCCAAGGGACTTGATCGTTGGCTGGAAGAAGGCCGCGCGCAGGCGGATTTGCTGGTCCTGCCGGAATATGCGGCGGTGGAACTCGGCGCCGCGCTGAATGGTGGTGAGGCCACTGAAGCCGCGGAGCTTGCCGCCATGATCACCGCCGCACCGGACATCCTGAGCGCGATGCGCGATGCCGCGCGGCGCCACCACATTTGGCTTCAACCCGGCACCTTGCCAATGCGCGCACCCGATGGCCGCGTGGTCAATCGCGCACCCTTGATCACGCCGGAAGGCCGCGTCGCCTTTCAGGATAAGCGCGCCATGACGCGGTTCGAAGCTGAACGCTGGGGCATCAGCCAAGGCGCTGATCCCAATGTGTTTGACACGCCTTGGGGCAGGATCGGCATTTCCATCTGCTATGATATCGAATTCCCGAAACATGCGCGCGTGCAAGTCATGGCCGGCGCCTGGCTGATCCTTTCGCCAAGCTGCACGGATACGCTCGCTGGTTTCAATCGCGTGCATTTCTCTGCCCGCGCACGCGCTTTGGAAAACCAATGCTATGTTGCCATCACGCCAACGGTTGGTGAAGCGCCATGGTCAGCGGCGCTTGATGTCAATCGCGGTCGTGCTGGCGTTTTTGGCCCGATGGATCGTGGCTTTCCCGCTGACGGTATCCTCGCCGAGGGCCAGATGGATGCGCCAGGTTGGGTGTTTTGCACGCTCGATCCAAGTTTGATCGAAGCCGTGCGGCGCGATGGAGCTGTGCTCAATCACCGCGATTGGCCAAGGGCGCCCTTCGGCTCGCCCAAGCCCGCCAGCTTCGCATGACGCTGATCTACATCATTGCCGGAGAGGCTTCGGGCGATGTGCTCGGCGCGCGGCTGATTGCGGCTTTGCGCAAGGCCCGCCCTGACTTGAGCTTCGCCGGCATTGGCGGTGAACGCATGGCCGAACAAGGCATGCCAAGCCTTTTTCCCTACCGCGAATTGGCTCTGATGGGCCTGCTGGAAGTACTGCCGCGCATCCGCCAATTGAAGCGTCGCCTAGCAGAGACCGAAGCGGACATACTCGCCCGCCAACCCGCCCTGCTGGTAACGATAGACAGTCCCGGTTTCACGCTGCGGATTGCGGAGGCCATGAAGCCGCGTGGCATCCCGGTGATGCATTACGTCGCGCCGCAAGTCTGGGCGTGGCGGCCGGGCCGCGTCAAGAAACTCCGGCACAAGATTGACCATTTGCTCTGCCTGCTGCCTTTCGAGCCCGCATTTTTCGAAGCCGCTGGCATACCCGTGACTTTCGTGGGCCATCCCGTGCTGGAAAGCGGGGTGGATCAGGGCGATGCCGCGCGTTTCCGCGCCCGCCATGGGCTGGCGGCAACCGATCGCCCGCTGATCATCATGCCGGGCAGCCGGCGCATTGAAGCAACGCGCTTGCTGCCGATTTTTGGCACGACGCTGAAAGCGGTGCTGCCGCAAAATCCTGCGCTGCGCCCGGTGGTCGCTGTCTCACCTATTGTTGCACCGCTGGTGCGCGAAGCGGCGGCGCAATGGCCCGCTGCACCCATTCTGGTGGAAGACATCGCCGATAAGCATGATGCCTTCGCGGCAGCGGCAGAAAACGGTGCGGGGTTGATCAAATCCGGCACCTCATCGCTTGAGATGGCGGTGGCAGACGTGCCGCATATCGTTGCCTATCGCGTCAATCCCATCACGGCGGCGATTATACGGCGGCTGGTCAAGGTGCCGCATGCCTCGTTGGTTAATCTGTTGTGCGCGCGGGAAGTGGTGCCGGAACGCATTCAGGAAAGCTGCACGCCGGAAGGGCTAACCGCCGCACTGCTGCCGCTGTTGCGCGACGATGCGGCGGTGGCAGCGCAGCGCCAGGGTTTTGCGGAAACCCTGGCCAAGCTACGCGCGCCCGAAGGCACACCATCGGAAGCGGCAGCAGCAGCGGTACTCGCCGCGCTGCCTTAATCAGCCTCAGGGCTGCATATGCGCCCCGCCACACTGCACCCAATTCTGCCCGGTGATGAAGGAAGCCCCATCGGACAGCAGGAAGCAGATCAAGGGCGCCACTTCCGATGGCAGAGCCACGCGATTAAGCGGAATGCGCGCCAGTGTGCGCTCACGGAAACGTTCTGAACGGATCACTTCTGTCATCGGCGTTTCCACTGTACCGAAGCCCACACTATTCACGCGAATGCCATACCGCGCCCATTCGCTCGCCGCTGTCATGGTCACGCCGAAAAGCCCAGCCTTGGCGGCGGAATAATTCACCTGACCAATGCTGCCGCGCTTGCCCGCGGTCGAGGAAATATTCACAATCGCACCGGGGCGTTCATCACCGGCGCGCGCACGCTCGATCATGTGCTTACCCACCGCCTGTTGCATCAAATGGCAGGCGGTCAGGTTCACATTGATCACTTCCTGCCATTGGCGGAGCGTCATTTTCTCGATCATCGCGGGGCGCGTGATGCCGGCGCAATTCACCAGGCCATGCACGGCACCAAAGCGCGCCACGGCATCGGCGACGCATTGCGGCCCAAATTCTTCCTCACTCACATCGCCTTCAATGGCCATGGTGTGATCACCCGCCAGGTCTTCCGCCACCTGCATCAGGGTTTCGCGGTTGCGTTCCACCATCACCAGATTGCCGCCAAGCCCCAGCACCAATTCGGATATGGCGCGGCCAATACCCTGCCCCGCGCCAGTCACGATGATGGTCTTGCCTGTGAGTGCCATCGGATTCATCATTGTCGTTTTCCTCCTTATTTTGTCTGCAACAAATGTTTTTCAGTTCAACCGCAAGCCACGAATCAATTCCGGGCTGGGCTTCGCGTCACCGCGTTCAACGCGCTTCACAATATCGGTCAGCGCCGCATTGGCCGGCGCATCAATGCCAATCGTTGCACCCTTATCCACAACAAAGCCGTTCAGATATTCAATCTCCGTCCGCCGGCCCTTCACCATATCCTGGCCCATGGAAGGCCGATGCGCGCCACCACCACCCTTGGATGTCTCAGCCAGCCGATGCTCATCATAACTCTGCCTTGCCGCCGCATCGCCTTCCCCGGCACGGGCGATGATTTCGGGATCCAGGTGGAAAACCTCCTCCAGATCATAGCCGAGCGCCTGGCCAATCCGGATCGCCTCAGACCCCAAGCGCGCCGCAAAACCGCGAATGGCATCATCCGCCACCATGTCGCGCGTGGTCAGCCCCGTGCAGGCGGAAAGACCATTGCCCATGACATTGGCCACAAGTTTGGACCAGCGCTCACCCCAAAGATTGCTGGTGGTCAAAGCACTATCGGTCAGCCCCACCAGCTTCGTGATATGTTCCGCGCGCGGTGAAATTCGCCCATGCGGTTCGCCCACGCGGAACACGGTATGCGATGTTCCGCTTTTGCCCGCGGCGCGGCGCACATGGCCAGGCTCCGCCAATTCCACCGTGATCAGGCTGGCAATCGCGCCCAGCACCCGGCCCCAGCCGACAATGCCCGCGATCTCTTCCTCATTGATACAATTCTGCAATGATACGACGTAGCCATTGGGCGCAAGATACTGCGCAATCATCGTCGTCGCCCAGGCAGTGTCATATGATTTCATGCACATGAAGGCGATATCAATCGGCTTTTCTTTCGCCAGAGCCTGCACTTCCGTCAAATGCAGCGCGCGCGGCTTCACGGTGAGTTCCGGCACGTCGCGCAAATGAGTGATCTTGAGGCCCGTCTTGCGTATCGCCTCCACATGTTCGGGCCAGGGGTCAATGAAGGTCACATCCTCCCCCGCCTGGACCATATGCGCGCCGGCGTAACCGCCAACCGCACCCGCACCGAAAATCGCTATTCTTGGCTTCATCGCGTTTCCCCAAATTAGGTTGGCGCGATGCTCCGCCCGGAATCGCGCGGCGGCAAGAGGGTGTCAGCCTTGCGCCCGAATAGCGTCCTCAATCGCGAGCGCCCATTTCAAAGCGCGCCGCCCCGCAGCCCCATCCACCACCACCGGCCCGCGCCCCTGGCAGGCAGCAACAAAAGCCCCCTGTTCGGCTTCCAGACTGTCATGATCCGTCCAGGTGGCGCGATCCACGCCATGGCCCGGCATGGTCTCGACCGCCTCTGCACCGCCGCGCCGCAGCACGGCCAGCGACCGCGTGAGGAAATCCACCGCCATCTCGCCCTCGGTGCCCAGCACGCGCAGCCGCCTTTCCATGGCAAGCGAGACTCGGGAAGCGGTGATGGAAGCCGCCCGCCCGCCAGAAAAACGCAGCCGCGCCACGGCGAAATCCGGATGGTCGGATGCTATGGCCGCCCCCACGGCTTCCACCGCTTCAGGCTCTCCGCCCGCCAATTCCATGACCAGGTCCAGATCATGGATCATCAGGTCCAGCACCACAGAGACATCCAGGCTGCGCGGGCGGAAGGGCGCGGCGCGCACCGCTTCAAAAGACAGCGCCCGCCCGCCGGAAGGCGTCGTCATCACGGTCCGAAAGGCCGCCGAGAAGCGTTCAATATGCCCCACCTGCAGGACTCGCCCCTGCCGGGCCGCGAGCGCAATCAGCCGATCCGCCTGATCCAAGCTCGCCGCGATGGGCTTTTCGATGAAGACATGCCGCCCCGCCGCCAGCGCCTGTTCGGCCAGCGCATAGTGAAAGCGCGTGGGCGCGGCGATAATCACCGCCTCGGCCGCTGCAATCACGGCTTCCGGCGAAAGCGCCGGGGCGCCTACCTCCCCGGCAATCTGCGCCACCCTATCGAATGAGGCATCATGCAGGCCAATCAGCTGGATGGCGGGGTTAGCGGCGGCCTTCACGGCATGGAATCGGCCAAAATGGCCAACCCCCAAAATGCCGAGGCGAAGCGGGGCGGGGTTCACATTCATGCTTAGAAGCTACACCTAACCGGGGCGGGCTTGCATCCCCTGAGGTGCGTCGCCATTGTCCGCCCGCTCAACCAGGGGATTCCACCCGTCCATGCTTCATTTCGCGCGCTGGAAACAGGCTGTCATACTCGGCGTTTGTCTGCTCGGGGTGCTTTTGTGCCTGCCGAACCTCATGCCGCGTTCGGCCTTTCCATCTTGGATGGAACCCCGCCAGATCAGCCTCGGCCTCGATTTGCGCGGCGGGTCCTATCTATTGCTGGAAGTGGATTTGAACACTGTTGTGCGGGAAAGGCTGGAATCCGCGGTGGATGGCGTGCGCGGCAAGCTCCGCACCGCCAATATCCGCTATGTGAATCTGGCCGCCGATGGGCCGAACCGCCGCATGGGTTTCCGTGTGC
>JAPLOJ010000100.1 GCA_026400795.1 Alphaproteobacteria bacterium | reverse complement strand
TGAATTTGCCCGCAATATCCGGCGCGCTGCCATGCACGGGTTCGAACATGGAAGGAAAGTGCTTTTCGGGATTGATATTGGCGCTCGCCGCAATGCCGATCGAACCCGCCACCGCCGGCCCAAGGTCTGAAAGGATATCGCCGAACAGATTGGACCCCACCACCACATCAAACCAATCCGGATGCTGCACGAAATGGGCGCAGAGGATGTCAATGTGGAATTGATCGGTCGTGATGCCGGGATAATTCTTCCCCATTTCGGCAAAGCGTTCATCCCAATACGGCATGGTGAAGGTAATGCCATTGGATTTTGTGGCACTCGTCACCTTCTTGCGCGGCCTGGTCTTGGCCAATTCAAAGGCGTAGCGCAGCACGCGGTCCACACCGATGCGCGTAAAGACGCTTTCCTGGGAGACGAATTCGCGGTCCGTGCCCACAAACATGCGCCCGCCGCTTGAGGAATACTCGCCTTCCGTATTCTCGCGCACCACAATGAAATCAATATCCTTGGGCCCCCGGTTCGCGAGCGGCGTCGTCGCCCCCGGCAGCAGCCGGCAGGGGCGCAGATTCACATATTGGTCAAAGCCGCGCCGAATGGGAATAAGCAAACCCCAGAGCGAGACGTGATCCGGCACGCCGGGCCAGCCCACGGCGCCCAGGAAGATGCTGTCGCTGTCCTTCAGCCGATCCATGCCATCATCCGGCATCATCTTGCCGGTCTTGGTGTAGGTTTCGCAGGACCAATCGTAATGCGTCAGTTCCAATTCAAAACCGAAGCGCCGCGCCGCTGCATCCAGCACGCGAAGCCCTTCGGGCGTGGTTTCCTTGCCAATGCCATCCCCGGGGATGACGGCGATACGATGCTTGCGTGTGGCCATGGGGTCTCTCCTGCCCTTTCTTCAGGCTAGTCATAACGCGGGATGCGGGGTTTGCCAGCCCTTGGGGGTCAAGGGTTGGTGGGCGCTTCCTCTGCACGCCAAGCCTTGAGCAGCCCATGCGCAACGGCGAGCAAGGCAGGGCCAATGAAAAGCCCAAGGAAGCCAAAGGCAATCAGCCCGCCAAAGACACCAAGAATAATGAGCGAAAGCGGCATTTCGCTACTGCGTTTGATCAGCAAGGGGCGCACGATATTGTCGCTGCCCGAGACCATGATCAGCCCCCAAAGCCCCATGAAAATCGCCCAGGCGAGCTGGCCTTCGCTGTAGAGCCAAGCCGCCGCGCCTAGCCAGGCCACCACCACCAGCGGCCCCAAAATTTGGCTTATGGAAAAAATCAGCGTCAGAAAGGAAATTACCCCAACGCCGGGCACGCCTGCAATGGCAAGGCCAATGCCCATCAGCATCGCCTGGATGATGCCGGTGCCAACAATCCCCCAGGCCACACCGCGCACCGCGCCTTCAGCGGCCATCACCGCATTGCGGCCCGTCTCACCCGCCAAGCGCCCGGCAATGTCCGTCACCTGATCGCCCAGCTTGTCGCCGCTGACCCAGAAGGCGGTGGCGACAATCAGCGCGAGCAGGATTTGCACCACGCTTGCGGCTGCCGCCTGGCCGATATCCACCAAAAGGCTGGTGATGCGCCCGGTATAGGGCGCCAGAAGGGCCCCGAAATCACCCTGCCAATGCAGCAATTGCGGCCACCAATCGCTGGCTATCCCACCCACCAATGGCAGCCCCGCAAGCCAAGCCGGAGCGGCCTCTGGCAGGCCGGCCAGAAGTTCACGCCCCACCTTTGACGCATGTGCAATCTGCCCGCCCAATTCAGGCGTCAGCGCAAGCGCCGGAATGGCGACGGATAGGATCAACACCAGCAGCATGAGCGTTGCGGCGATGCCGCGCGGGATGCCGCGGCTGACCATCGCCTGCCTTAGTGGCCAGGTGCCAATGACGATGAAGCCACCAAAAGCGATAGCGAGGCCAAAGGGTTCCAGGACGCGAATGACGCCGTAGAGCAATAGGGCCAGCAGCAGCAAAACTGCCGCCCTTTCGGCGAGCATGGCGGTTTGCGTATGGCGCGTTGTTGAAGGCCCGGGCGATTCGGCGTTTGGCATGGTTTGCTCCTGCAACCACACCAAAGCACAGAGCGACCCCTTGGGGAAAGCGGCGAGAGGCCGCTCAGCCAGGGGCGCCGCCCATGGCGCTCCGTTTGATGGGAGCAGCGCCGCCGGCAAGGCTGTGGCGCGCCTTGACCCTTTCTTCCTGCGATGAAATCGCCAATTCAATTTCGATCAGCGCCTGTTCGACACGTTCGATATCAGAGTTTTCGTTGGGTAGCTGTAAAACCAATTCGGCCGCGTAATGCAGCCCAAGGGTCAGGCAGCCCGTATGCAAACCCTTCAGCCGCCCGACCACATCCTGCACATCCTGAAGGTTTTTGGACCGCCTGAGGTCGCGCGCAAAAACCGCGCATTGGCCGCGCAGTGAATAAAGATAGGCCATCAGCTGATCGGGCGCGATATTCAGTCGGTTCAGCGTTGCGGGGGGTGGTTCGGCAATCCTCTCCCAGGCGGAATTGAGGATTTTTTGCAAGGAACCGCGCGCTTCCCGAGCATGAAAAGGCTTGATGATGTAGTGGCTGATGCCAAGCGTCACCGCCTGCTTCACGGTTTCAAGATCAGCCGCGGCCGTGACCAATACAAAGGGGATGTCCTTGAAACGCGGCGAAGAACGCACGCGCTTCAGCAGGCCAATGCCGGAAAGCCGGGGCATTTGGACATCGCAGCAACAGATCATGGGGGCCGGCCCCATTTCCATCTGTTCCCAGGCATCCTGGCCATCCACCGCTTCAACCACCTTCAATTCGATAAAGCTGCGCATCAAATCGGCGAGCGCCATGCGCGAAACCACATCATCATCAACCACCAGCGCTCTCATGAAATGGTTCCTTTTGCTATATCGTTCAGTATGTCGAGGAAGCCGGGCATTTCTCTTTCTATGGTGTGCCAATCTTCGCGGTCAGCCGCTTGTTCAAGAAGGGCACTCATACTTTGCAGCGCCCCCCCAGGCCAAATATAGCCAGCACTTCCCTTGAGGCTGTGGAAGAGATTGGCGAGTGTCTGCATATCCCGCCTAGTATAAGCCTCATCAAGCGCCTTGCGCCGAGCGCCGAGATCCGCGCGCAGCGCCTCGCGCAGCCGTTCCCTGAGGCTTCTATTTTCCTCCTGAGGGTTACCCACGGGCGCGGTCGGCATGATTTGCGTGACACGAGCCCCTGCCGGCGCGACCACACCGAACAGCTTTTCCAATTCTTGGTCATCTTGGCGCAAGATTGGCAGCAGCGATGCCCCTTCCGTGAGGCGCGCTTCAATCACCCGCGCCAGGCTTTGATGCAGCAATGCCTCATCTATAGGCTTGACCAGAAAATCATCGGCGCCGCTGGCGATATAGAATTGCCGGCTTTCATCGCCTGCATTCGCCGTCAGCATAATGATGCGGATTTTCGGGTCTGGGATGTAGTATTGCCCGCCACCTTCAGCTCGGATCAGGCGAATGGCGGTTGCGCCATCCATTTCGGGCATTCGCCCATCCATCAGAATGACATCATAGCTGCGGAGCGCCAGAGCCTCTAACGCTTTGCGGCCATTATCGGCAAATTCAACCCGATGCCCCATTTCATCCAGCAAGCCCTGAATGATGATTTGGTTCGGGGGGAAATCCTCGGCACATAGAATATTCAACTGGTGGGAATGCGGCACCAGGACGACTGGCAGGATATTGGCGGGAGCCGAGCCGATCTTGAAGGGGATAACAAAGCTGAAGCAGCTTCCCTTGCCAAGCTCACTCTTCAGGCTGATTTCACCCTGCATCAGCTCCACAAGCTGCTTGCAGATCGCAAGGCCAAGACCCGTGCCGCCGAAGCGCCGTGTTGTTGAAGTATCGCCCTGGGCGAATTTCTGAAAGAGCTGCGCCTGCGCATCGCGTGAAATGCCGATGCCGGTATCTTCGACTTCAAAGCGGATATTGTTTACATCCGCAACACTACTTTCAAGCTGAACGCGTAGCGCCACCCCCCCCTTATCCGTGAATTTGATGCCATTGCCGATCAGGTTGATCAGGATTTGCTTGACGCGCGCCGGGTCGCCGACCAGCGTATCCGGAACGGCGGCGTCAGTATCTATCGTCAGCGCGATATTCTTCGTGGCCGCCCGTTCCATCAGCAGGGCGCTACTTTCGGTGATGAGATGCCGCAGCGAAAAATCCACTGATTCAAGTAATAGCTTGCCGGCCTCAATTTTGGAGAAATCCAGGATGTCATTCAGCAAATCCAGCAGAAACTCCGCATTGGTCTGGGCCATATCAAGATGTTGGCGGGTTTTTCCCTTGAGCGCTGGGTCGCGCAAGGCGAGTTTCTGCATGCCGATGACCGCGGAAAGTGGTGTGCGGATTTCGTGACTGACCATGGCAAGAAATTCGCTTTTTATGCGGCTTGCATTGTCAGTAGCTTCCTTGGCGGAGAGGGTTTCCGCCAATCCGGTCCACACATCTTGTTCAAGCTTCTTGCGCGCCGTGATGTCCTCAATGACGCAAAGGCAGGAATGTTCTGAACCTGCGGTACAAATGCGTGATA
>JAPLOJ010000190.1 GCA_026400795.1 Alphaproteobacteria bacterium | reverse complement strand
GCTGCGATAGGGCGTGCAAATGGCGCTGCGCTGCCTTGGCTGGTAGCGCGCCAAATCTTCCAGCGCCATGACACCCGGATTGCTTGGGTGGTTGCGGATGGCGGCGATGATATCCTCCGCAATCGGCCCCCTTTGCAGCGCCGCCGCGCCATCGCGCGCAACAGCGCGGAGCGTCTCAGCCAAGGCAGGGTTGCGGAGCCTATGGCCGACCGGCAGCGCCAAGCCATCCGGGGTGAAGAAATAGGCGGCAGAGGCAGGGTCGCGCCTGAGTAACAGCGTATCAGCGGCGATTTCGCGATTGAGGCGGGCGCTGACCGGAAAGCCTTCTTCAGCGAGGCGAATGGCGGGTTCCATCAGCCGCGCCCAGGGCAGCTTGCCATGGGCGCGATGCGCCGCTTCCAGCACGGGCAATGCACCCGGCACGCCAACGGACCGCCCGCTGGCCATGGCTTCCAGGAAAGGCATGGGCCGGCCATCGCGCAGGAATAGGCTTGGCGTTGCGGCAGCGGGCGCGGCTTCCCGCCCATCCCAGGCTTCCATCCCGCCATCGCCAGCGCGACGGAACATGATAAAGGCGCCACCACCAATGCCGGAGGCTTGCGGTTCCACAAGCGTCAGCACCGCCTGCACCGCCACCGCGGCATCAAGCGCGCTGCCGCCATCCCGCAAGACGCCAAGCCCGGCTTCGACTGCCAGCGGCTGGCCAGCCGCGACCATATGGCGCTGCGCGGGCTGAGCGGCGGCGGGTAGGGGGGCGAGGAGGAGGGAGAGGAGAAGGAGGAAACGGATCATGGCGCTGGCCTGCTGGTTTGGCGGGATCATAGCGGGATGCGCAGGCAAACCCCAGCCACCCATCGCCTGCTGCGTGGGTTGGACCAGATGGTCCTGTGCGGATGAAAGCATGGCTATCGCGGGACATTCTACAAATGCGAGGACAAGCGCACTAGCTGGTCTCGGCGTCTCATGGGCACGGAGGCTTCAAAACTGACTGATTAGCTCATTGTCAACAGTTGGGATGGCGATTGGTTATTCCAACCAAGGCTGCCGGTAGATAGAGATCACTGTTTTCTCATCGTTAAGAATTGAAAGGCAAAGGATAGGGAATTTTCGTCCAATAATCTCGGTTGCGCGTGAGATAAGCTTTGCTGACAAACACTGGCTTTCAATACAATGAACCCACAAGTCTGGAAAATACCGCGAAAGCATACTAAGTTGATATGCGACTAAGTAAAGTTCCACAATCTCGAACATCTCCACATGATCCGCGTACGAAATGGTGGAATGTTCCAAAGTCTCGCGGACATCCGGCCATTCAAAGCTGATGTGATCTCCACGTTGGACATTCACGCGCACTTCACCCCCCAAACTAGAGGGGTAGGGAGTAAAATTTCTTAAATTTTCAAAGCCCGGTTGTACTGCAAATTTTTTAAGAAGTATTTCAAGATCCTGCTTATTCTCGCAGCCATGGATTCGCCATGCGTAAGCCATCTGTTTTTCATCGTTCTCTGATACAGTCAATGAAGTCCGTGATCGAATCTTTTCTACACCGCATTTTCGTAAATCCGAATCTAAGTCTGGGAACAGTGACAATAAATTGAGTAAAGACCAACGTCTGTCTGAGATCGAACTAATGGGCGCGAGCGTACTACCCCCAACCGCTTGCATTCCACGCGCCAAAAAGCCGCCCAATGTTCGTTCAAAAATTGCGTAAACAGACTGCCTACTTGGGAGAGACTTGTACCAATTTGGGAAATGCCCATATTCCGATATCGCAACAGAACTTAACTTCAATAAATTTATATCGATCGAAGCATTTTTTAGCCCGTAATCAGTCATGAAAGATAGGCCATGGTTTCGATTATTTCTGTCCTTGCGTAAATAATCGAGTGACTTGGTCCCGTCTCCCATGATCAGCATCATGAGAGATGCTAGCGCGTAAATACTATAGTAGATGTGATTTGGGCTTGTAAAAATTGAAGAAGCTTGAGCGGCATCCATGTACTCTTTTGCTTGAAGGACGCAGACGCGCGCTTGATTAGCCTGCTTACGATAGTTGGCCGCGTCCCCAGGCGATTTAGGCTCACCATGACGTTTGATCAATTTTTTTACTGTAAGGTCAATGTTAGTGTAGTCAAATAATTCTCTCCAAGTCGCAGCGTAAATGTTGTCGGTGGCAATCCACCTCATGGTTGACGAACCTTTTCTGATCGGGAATAGCAGCTTAGCCTAATACGCTCCGTCATCCTAGGGTTCGTGAGGTCGTTACGCCCAACCGAGGTTGGCGGTTTGACCCGATCCAACCCCGTTCGCGGAAATCCAGGGGATGCCGCGACGCTCCAAACCAAAGGGGCCTCAGCACCGCGCCATGCCGAACCAAACCCCACCCACCGATCGCCTGCTGCGTCGCCGGCGCGCCTATGTCGCCGGTCAGGATGCAGAAGCCCTCGCCGCCGCAGCGCTTAGCGCTGAAGGTTGGTCCATCCTTGCCCAAAGATGCCGCAACGAGGCCGGCGAAATTGACCTGATCGCCGAACGCGAAGGCCTGCTCGCCTTCGTTGAAGTGAAGGCCCGGCCATCACTGGCCGAGGCCGCCTTCGCCCTTGGCCCGCGTCAACGCGCCCGGTTGGTCACGGCGGCTGAGGCCTGGCTCGCCGAACACCCCGGCCATGGCGCGGCGGGAATGCGCTTTGATGTCATGCTGGTCGCGGCGGATGGCACCATCCGGCGCATCGCCGATGCCTTCCGGGCGGATGATGCCTAACCCGGCTTCTCCGCCATCATCAGGTAATTCACCCCCGTATCGCGGGTAATGCGCCAGGCGCCAGAAAACCCCATTTCCATCCCGGCCACATCCGCAACCCTCAGCCCCGCCCCACGCAGCCCCGCGCCAAGCTCGGCGGGTGTCACGAACATGCGCCAATCATGCGTACCCACCGGCAGCAGCCGCAGCAGATATTCCGCGCCGAGTTTCGCCATCACGAAGGATCGCGGCGTGCGGTTCAGCGTGGAAAGGAACACCAATCCCCCAGGCCGCGCGGCTCGGGCCAGCGCGCCCAGAAAGGCCGCGCGTTCCGTCACGTGCTCAATCACTTCCAGGCAAACCACGGCGTCAAAGCCGCCCGCTTCCTCGGCCAAATCCTCTGGCCCGCCTTGGCGATAATCAATCGCAAGCGCGCCCGCTTCGGCATGGGCGCGGGCTGCCGCCAGCGCCTCGGGCGCCGCATCCATGCCGGTCACTTCGGCGCCGAGCCGCGCCAGCGCCTCAGAAGCCAGCCCCGCCCCGCCGCCCACATCCAGCACCCTGAGCCCCGCCAAAGGCGCTGCCCCGCCCGGTTTGCGGCCATGGACGCGGGCCAGTCTTTCGGCGATCCAGCCAATGCGCACCGGGTTCATCCGATGTAGCGGCTTCATGGGGCCATTGGGGTCCCACCAGCGCGCGGCCAGGGCATCGAATTTGGTGATTTCCGCCTGAAGCGCCGTTGCTTCCGCCAAGATGATGCCCTTTCTAGTGCTGATCCGCTGGGATGGGTTGCGCGTCCCCCGCCCCCCCGGTATCTGTCCCGCCCCGCTCGCCGGCGCAACCGCCGGTCCTTCCTTTTCCGCCCGGCCCAGGGAAAATAGCCTTCTATGGCCCGTATTGTCATGAAATTCGGCGGCACCTCAGTCGCTGATCTGGATCGTATCCGCAATGTCGCCGCCCGCGTGAAGCGAGAGGTGGAGGCCGGCCATCAGGTGGCTGTCGTGGTTTCCGCCATGTCGGGTGTGACCAATCAGCTGGTCAAATGGTGCCAGGACTTATCCCCGCTGCATGATGCCCGCGAATATGACACGGTGGTCGCGACCGGTGAGCAAGTGACAACGGGCCTGACCGCCATTGCGCTGCAAGCGATTGGCGTTGATGCGCGGTCCTGGCAGGGCTGGCAGGTGCCGATCATCACGGACCAGGCGCATGGCAAGGCGCGGGTTGAATCCATTGATGGCGCGGCCTTGATTGAACGCATGCAGCAAGGCCAGGTGCCGGTGGTGGCGGGCTTTCAGGGCATTGACCCGAAACGCAACCGCATCACCACCCTTGGCCGCGGCGGGTCTGATCTTTCGGCGGTGGCCATCGCCGCCGCCGTGAAGGCGGATCGCTGTGATATATATACCGATGTGGATGGCATCTATACGACCGACCCGCGCATTGTGCCGCGCGCCCGCAAGCTTGAGCGGATTTCCTATGAGGAAATGCTTGAACTCGCTTCCGTTGGCGCCAAGGTCTTGCAGACGCGGTCGGTTGAATTGGCGATGAAGCAGCGTGTGCGCGTGCAGGTGCTCTCCAGCTTTGAAGACAAGCCAGGCTCGCTCGTGGTTGATGAGGATGAAATCGTGGAACAGCCCGTCGTTTCCGGCATCGCCTATTC
>JAPLOJ010000106.1 GCA_026400795.1 Alphaproteobacteria bacterium | reverse complement strand
TGGCGCCTTCATCAAAACGCCTGAGCCGCACGGCATCTTCCGAATGCGGTAGCGCCCGAAATGCCGAGACTTCATCGGCTGACATCGGGCCGCCTTGCAGCGACAGGCTGAGCACCGAATCAGGGGAAAGTTCGACGAAGTAATCCGCTTACGTCGCGCAAAGATAGCGCTTGGCGGCGACATGGAGCCGCACGGGTTCCGTCACTTCCGGGCCGAACCAAGATTGCAGCCAGGCCTGGCCCAATTCTTCATGCTTGTCATCCACGCCATGCTCGGCGGGGTTGTCACCCAGATCATGCACCAAATGGCCGATATCATGCAGCAGTGCCGCAGCGATCAGTGCGCAGAATGGCGGCAACTACCTGGGCCAGGGAATGGCGCGCCCTGGTGGATTCGAACCACCGACCCACAGCTTAGAAGGCTGTTGCTCTATCCAACTGAGCTAAGGGCGCCCTGAAATCGCATGGTCAATGAGACCAATTCTCATGCCGGCCGAATTTGAAATTGTCAGCATAGACCTTGGGCTTGATGGCGCCGGCAGCCTTGGCCGGCGCTTCCGCCTCATACCGCAGGCCCTGGGCTTCGGCATAGGCGATAGCCTGTTCACGTGTCTCGAAATGCAACGTCACCTGCTTCGCGGTGTCGGCCGAGCCATACCAGCCCACCAATTGGTCGGCACGTTGGGCTTCGTTGGGCACGAAGCTCAGCACCCATCCCGCCTTGCCGGACCGCCCGGATTGCATGGCGGATTTCGCCTGCTGGTAGATGCGCGCAAAGCCTTTGGTTTCGGACATTGGGGTACCTCTTCCTCAGGGCCTTCTTGTCCAACATTCGGCGCCGAATCTCAAGGGAAAGGCGTAAGGCTTTTCCAACCAAGCGAAGTGACCCTAAGCTTTGCCAATCACCGCCCAGCCAAGGAACCCCGCCATGCTGCCCAGCCAACGCGATGCCTTCGATATCCCGCGGGATGTCTGCTACCTGAATGCGGCTTCCTGGAGCCCGCTGCCCCGCGCCGTGCAGGCCGCCGGGCATGAAGGCGTGGACCGCAAGGCGCGCCCTTGGGCGGTGGACCCGGGCCTCGCGCGGGCGCAGCATGAACGGACGCGAGCGGCTGCTGCGGCGCTGATTGGCGCGGCGCCGGAGGATGTGGCGCTGATCCCCTCGGTTTCCTATGGCGTCGCGGTGGCGGGCAAGATTTTCGCGCCGGAAGCTGGCACGCGCGTGCTGCTGATCGAAGATGATCATTCCTCACCGGTGCTGGAATGGATGACGCGCGCGACGGCCCAGGGTTTTGCGGTGGAGGTGGTGCGCCGCCCCGGCAATGGCGATTGGACATCGGCGGTGCTGGAAGCGATTGCACGGCCAGGCGCGGCACCCGTTTCGCTTGCCTCGATCTCCTCAGTGCATTGGGCCGATGGCGGCGTGATTGATATCGCCGCCATCGCGCCGGCCTTACGCGCGCTCGGTGCGGCTTTTCTGGTGGATGCGACCCATGGCGCGGGCGTCACGCCGCTGAATATGGCTGAACTTGATCCGGATTTTCTGATTTTTCCAACATACAAATGGGTGCTCGGCCCCTATGGGCGTGCTTTCATGTATATCGCCAAGCGCCGGCAGGAAGGCGTGCCGCTGGAACAAACCGGCTTTGGCCGCCGCGCCATCGCTTCCGAAGTTGCGCCCTATATGAAGGATACTGCCTTCGCCCCCACCGCGCGGCGCTTTGATATGGGGGAACGGGACCACTTCATTTCATTGGAAATGGCGGCAGTGGGCATGGAGATGATGGCTGAATGGGGCCCGGGTGCCATCAGCGAAAGGCTTGGCGCGCTGACGGATCGGCTAGCAGAGGGCCTCGCCGCCCAAGGCGCGGTACTGACCGACAAGCGCTTTCGCGTCCCGCATATCCTCAGCATCGCCTTCCCAGGCGGCATGCCGGAAGGGCTTGTGGAAAAGCTCGCATCAGCCGGCGCGCATGTGGCGCCCCGGCTTGGGCGGATCCGCATCAGCCCGCATGTCTATAATGATGAGGCGGATGTTGATCGCTTCCTGGAAACCTGGAGCAAGGTTACGCGATAACGTAGTCGCCAGGATCAAGGTTTTCCGTCATGCGCCGGTAATCCACCAGGCGGAAGGGTGAATTGGTGACTACCCTGCCCGCCTTGTTCTTGTACCAACTGCCCACGCCCGGATGCGTCCAGACCATGCGCGCGTGTGTCGCATCCAGGAATTCATTATAGGCATCGCAGCGATCTTCGCGGATTTCGATGCTGCGGGCACCACTTTCCACCACTTCGCGAATGGCCTGCATGATGTAGCGCACCTGGCATTCCGAATGGAACATCGCACTGCCACCATGGGCGAGATTCGTCCCCGGCCCATACAGCATAAAGAAATTCGGGAAGCGCGGCACGGTGATGCCAAGGAAGGCACGCGGATCATCCTCGCCCCAAACTTCGCGCACGGAAACGCCGTTGCGGCCGAAAATCTCGAAGGACCCGAGCGCCTTGGCGCCATCAAAACCTGTTGCCATGATGATGACATCGGCAGGGTGATGCCGGCCATCCTTGGTTTCCACGCCATCTTTGGTAATGCGCGCGATGGGTGTGGTCACCAACTCCACATTCGGCGCTGTCAGCATCTTGTACCAGCCATTATCGCGCAGCATGCGCTTGCCATAGGGCGGATAGGGCGGCACGACTTTTTCCAGCAAATCCGTGCGATTGCCGATCTGCGTCTTGATGTAGCCGATAACATCCTCTCGCAGCTTCTGATTGGTGGCATTGAGCGATTGCGCGGGCTGATCCCAATTCGGGTCCTTATGCAGTGATGCATGCATGCCATCGGCGGACGCCCAAAGAAGCTGGAAGCGATACCATTTGGCATAGAAGGGAATATGCTTCAGCGCGGCCTTCTTCGCTTCCGTCACCACCGCATGGTAATTGGCGTTATAGACTGCCCAATGCGCCTGGCGCTGGAAAATAGTGAAATGGCCAAGCTTCGGCGCAATGGAAGGCCCGGCCTGCATGCCCGATGCGCCGGTGCCGATCATCGCCACGCGCTTGCCATCAAGTGCGACGCTATGATCCCAGCGCGCGGTATGAAATAGCGGGCCGGAGAAATCCGCGACCCCCGGAATGGGTGGGATCACCGGGCGGCTGATGGTGCCAACGGCGCCCACCAGCGCTTCGAATTCATGGGTTTCTTCGTGGCCTTCGGCGTTACGGGTTGTCACACGCCAAAGCGCTGCCGCTTCATCATAATGCGCGGCAACGACGCTGGTATTCAGGTGCAGATGGCGCCGCAGACCGTATTTATCGGCGATGCCTTCCAGATATTTCCAAAGCTGATCGCGCTTGGAGAAATGTTCCGGCCAATCATGGTTTGGCTCAAACGACAGCGAATAGAAATGATTGGGCGTATCCACGCCGCAGCCCGGATAGTCGTTTTCATACCAGGTGCCGCCCACGGCATCGTTCTTCTCGAAAATCGTGAAGGGAAGCCCGGCTTCCTGCAGCTTGATCGCAATCAGCAGGCCGGACACGCCGGCGCCAATCATGCCGGTGCGGAACGCCGCACGGCGCGCTGCCGGCACATCGTGGCGCCTCTGCACGGATTTAGGGTCCGGCGCATCCACCACGGTTTCCTCGCGGATCAGCGGCAGATATTCCGGCGGAACCTCTGCCCCCACACCGACAGAAAGCATGCGGTGCAGCAGATGCGCTGGTGGTTCGGCGGGCAGCGCGCGGTCCGTTTGGGCGTAATCCAGCAATACATCGCGCAGCCTGGCGCGGAGCGCCGCGCGTAGCTCATCAGGTGCGGATTCGTGGAAATTCCAGGGCCCCTTGATATGCGGCGCCAGCCGGTCAAGCCATTCGGCCTCACCGCTCAGATGCACCAGCACCATCAGCAAAGGCGCGATGTCGCCCCCTGCCAGCGCCTCATCCAGCAAGGCAGGGTTGGAAAGGAAGGTTTTCGGGTCTGGGATCATAGCTATTAGGTGACCACGAGAGCCGCCCAAATGCAAAAGGGCCTCGCGCGATACGCGAGGCCCCTTCCCGTTCCGATCCGGCTTGGATCAGACGGAGTAGTACATTTCGAACTCAACCGGGTGCGGGGTGTGTTCAAACTTGTACACATCCGTCCACTTGAGCTCGATATAGCTTTCGATCTGATCCTTGGAGAAGACATCGCCGGCCAGCAGGAAGTCGTGATCCGCTTCCAGCGCCTGCAGCGCTTCACGCAAGGAACCGCATACGGTCGGAATGCCCTTCAGCTCTTCCGGCGGCAGGTCATACAAATCCTTATCCATGGCATCGCCCGGATGGATCTTGTTCTTGATGCCATCAATGCCGGCCATCAACATCGCCGCGAAGGCGAGGTAGGGGTTCGCACCCGGATCCGGGAAGCGCACTTCAACGCGCTTCGCCTTCGGGCTCGTCGCGTAGGGAATGCGGCAGGAAGCGGAACGGTTGCGCGCGGAATAGGCGAGCAGCACAGGCGCTTCAAATCCCGGGATCAACCGCTTGTAGGAATTGGTCAGCGGGTTGGTGAAGGCATTCAGCGCCTTGGCGTGCTTGATGATGCCGCCAATGTAGTACAGCGCCATTTCCGACAGATCGGCATAGCCATTGCCGGCAAACATCGGCTTGCCAGCCTTCCAGATGGACTGGTGCACATGCATGCCCGAGCCATTATCGCCATAGATCGGCTTCGGCATGAAGGTCGCGGACTTGCCGTAGCTATGGGCGACATTGTGCACGCAGTACTTGTAGATCTGCATGAAATCCGCCTGCTGCACCAGCGGGCCGAACTTCGTGCCGAGTTCGTGCTGGGACTGCGCCACTTCATGGTGATGCTTTTCGATCGGCAGGCCCATCTCACCCATGGTGGA
>JAPLOJ010000247.1 GCA_026400795.1 Alphaproteobacteria bacterium | reverse complement strand
TCGGCGCGAGCCGCGTCTCAAGCATATAGGCCTTCTCCGTGGTCAGCACGATGCCAGAGCGTGCCTTAACCAAGCCAGTGAGGAATTGAAAAGATTCAGGGGTCATGTTTTTGCACCCGGCAATTTGAAGATTTCGAGAACCCGTTCCGCCAGCACTTCCGGCGGAGATTGCAGGCTGGCGACGCCGGCGCGCGAAACCGCGCCCGGCATGCCCCAGACCACAGAACTTGCTTCATCCTGCGCGAAAACCGCGCCGCCCTTGGCGACAAGGCTGCGGCAGCCTTCCAGCCCATCCTGCCCCATGCCGGTCAGGATCACGGCCAACACGCGCCCAGAACAAACGCGCGAAGCGCTTTGCACCATGGGATCCACCGCGGGGCGGCAATAATTCACCGGCGGCCCGGTATCGAGCTTTGCTACCAGCGTATCGCCACTGCCGGCTTCCACGATCAGATGATGATCACCGGGTGCCAAGTATATGCGCCCAGGCTGCATCACTTCCCCATGCTTGGCTTCAGCGCAGGGCATGACGCCAAGCTTGTCCAAATGATCGGCCAGCATGGTGGTGAAGCCGGCCGGCATATGTTGGACAATCGCGACAGGGATGGGCAGCGGGCGCAGATTTTTGAAGAAGGTCGCCAAGGCTTGCGGCCCGCCGGTGGAACTGCCCACCGCCAATAGGCGCGGCGGCAACATGGCCCTGGAAGCAGGGCGCGAAATCGGCCGCGCGCTGATCGGCAAGGGGGGCGGAGGACGCAAGCGCTGTTCCGGCGCGCGACGCATGCGCGCCCAGCCCTGCACCTTGGCAATCAATTCATCGCGAAAGATTGGGCTTGCCGCCCCACCAAGCGACCCCGTGGGCTTCGGCACATAATCCACCGCGCCCGCGCGCAAGGCCGCCATAGCCGCCGCCGCTCCACGCTGGGTCAGCGCGCTGGCGACAATAATCGCGGTGCCTGGTGCTTGCTTCAGGATCAGCGGAATCGCTGTCATGCCATCCATTACCGGCATTTCCAGATCAAGCAGCACCACTTGCGGCTTGGTCACCGCCAGCGCGGAAAGCGCTGCCTGCCCATCACCGGCGCGATGGACAATCCTGATGCCGGGATCGGTTTCCAGAATGCGCGCCATGATGCCGCGCTGCACGGCGCTGTCGTCGCACAGCATCACGCGCACTGGTTCCGTCGTGGTGGCTTGTGCCGGAAAACTCACGCGGCATCCGAAAGCAGGCCGGCCTGGACGAATTTATCGTGCAGGATACCAGCATCGAAAGGCTTCATGATGTATTCTTGCGCCCCGGCAGCCAGCGCTTCCACAATACGGTCAATGCTCGCTTCCGTGGTGCAGAGCACAATGATCGGCTGCGACGGCCCGTGTTCAGCGCGACAATGCTTGAGGAATTCCAGCCCATCCATGACAGGCATGTTCCAATCAAGCAGCACGGCTTCCGGCATTTCAGTGCGGCAGGAAACCAGCGCTTCCGCGCCGTCCTTGGCTTCACGCACGGTAAAGCCAAGACCTTCCACAATGCGCCGCGCGGCCCGCCTTACCACCGGGCTATCATCAACGACAAGGCAAGAGCGATTTTGCATGATGTTCTTCATCCAATATTGAGAAGACGTTCGACATCCAGCATGACAATCAGCCGGTCTTCTTCGCGATAGACGCTGAGCGATACGTCACGCCAAAGCGGGTCGAGTGTTGGGGGATTAGGACAAATGCCAGCCGTAGGCAGGGGTAGCACTTCACCTACTTGGTCCACGATCAGGCTGTATAATTCGCCCGCCTGTTCCACCACTACGCTCATCGCCTTGTCGGCATTATCGGCGGGCGGCAGGCCAAGGCGTCGGCGCAGATCAATCGCTGTCACAATACGCCCGCGCAGATTGAGCCCACCGGCAACTTCAGCCGGCGCAAGCGGAATTGGCGTGATGGCCTGCGGGCCGAGCACATCACGGACCAGCAGCACGGGAATGCTGCAGGTCTGGCCCGCCACCGTCAGGGTCAGGAAGACTTCATCTTCCCGCTCGGCCAATGCCAGCGCGGCCATGGAAGCGCCGGTACGCTGGGTTTCGCTGATGCTTTGCATAATCCCCTCCTCAGGCGGCAATCGGTGAGCTCAGGCATTCGCGCAGCGAAGACAGCAACGCATCCCGGTCATATTTCGCGACATAATCCGTGAAACCGGCTTCCCGCCCACGCGCGACATCTTCAGGTTCAGCGCGTGAGGAAAGGGCCACCAGCGGCAAGCGCATCCAGCCGCCGGATGCACGCACATTGCGGGCGAAGCTCAGCCCATCCATTTCCGGCATTTCGATATCGGAAATCAGCGCTTCGAATTCCACACCCGCATCACGCAGCCGCAGCGCTTCTGCTGGGCTTTCCACCGCGGTCACGTCAAAGCCGGCCGCGGAAAGCGCAGGCACCACCAGATGGCGGAAGAAGGTGCTGTCATCAATCAGCAGCAAGCGCGGCTTTTGATGGGACGCAGAGGATTTCCGATCACCGCGGAACCAATCGCCACCAGCATGTGATAGCCAATAGACGGTATCAATCACATCTGTGACGCGTTCGGCAATAACCGCGCTGCCAAGATAACCAAGCCGATCCGACCCGGGCTGAATGACCAAGGGTTCTTCGACCACATCAAGGATTTCATCCACCATCAGCCCCATGCTGCGCTGACCTTCGGTGAAGACCAGCACGGCCTGGCGGCCCGATGCGGGCGCTTCCCAATGCCCGGCAATCGGCACCATCGGCATCAATTGGCCGCGATACTGCACAACCGGCGTACCGCCCGACATTTCAATGCGTTCCACCGGAATATCCTCAAGCCGCGCCACCAGCCCAAGGGGCACGGCCTTCGGCGTTTGATCCCCAGCACGGAACAGCAGCAGCGATGTGCTGGAATCCGAACGGATGCCGGCGGTTACGCTGACGGTCTGCTGATCCTCCGCACGGCCTTCGGCGGTAATGCCGGCGCCACGCGCAACACCATTCGGATCCAGGATCATGATGACGCTGCCATCACCCAGAATGGTATTGCCGCTGAACATGGTGATATGGCGCAGAATGGGTGCCACCGGCTTCACCACGATTTCTTCCGTATCAAACACGCGGTCCACCACAATGCCAAAGACATTGGCGCCCACCTGCATCACAACAACATAACCCTTAAGGCCACCTACCGGCGCCTCACGCAGCCGCAACAGTGAAGACAGCGATACCAACGGCAGCAGGCGATCACGCAGCCGCAGCACCGGCGCATCCTTGATCATTTCAATGCGCGTATTGCCTTCATGCTCATCGCCAACGCGCACCAACTCCACCACACCAATCTGCGGAATGGCGAAGCGTTCACCACCCGCCTGCACGATCAGCGCCGACACAATCGCCAGCGTCAGCGGAATCTTGATGGTGAAGGTGGTGCCGCGCCCTTCCTTTGAGCGCAATTCGATTGTGCCGCCGATTCGCTCGATATTCGTCTTGACCACATCCATCCCAACCCCACGGCCAGAGACAGAGGTAATTTGCTGTGCCGTCGAAAAGCCCGGGCGGAAGATGAAGCGCAGCACATCATGTTCATTCATCTGCGCGAGCTCAGCTTCGGTCGTAAGACCCTGGGCCAGCACCTTGGCGCGAATCTTCTCCACCGGCAGGCCGCGGCCATCATCACCGATTTCGATGATGATGTGTCCGCCCTGATGATAGGCATTCAGCAGAATGCGCCCGGTTTCCGGCTTGCCCGCTGCGCGACGATCCGCCGGGCCTTCCAGCCCATGATCCCCGCTATTGCGTACCATATGCGTGAGCGGATCCTTGATCAGTTCCAGCACCTGGCGGTCCAATTCGGTATCGGCCCCGCGCATCTCAAGATCAATTTTCTTGCCCAATTCATTGGCCAAATCGCGCACCAGCCGGGGCAGCTTCGCCCAGGCATTGCCAATCGGCTGCATGCGCGTCTTCATCACGCCTTCCTGCAATTCGGAAGTGATGTGCGACAGCCGCTGCAAGGGTACCGAAATCTGGCTATCGGATGAAACGCGTGCCAATTGCATGAGCTGATTGCGCGTCAGCACCAATTCACTGACGAGCGTCATCAAATCTTCCAGCACTTCGACAGAAACGCGAATCGTCTGCTGCGCTGTGGCGGATTCGGTCTGCACCGCCTCAGTCACCGCTTCGGGGGTGCGGGGCGCGGGCGCTGCGGCCGGCGCGGCTTCAACCTGGGCTTCCGCCTTGGCCTGCGGCGCAGATGGCAGCGCAACCGATTCGCCGCGCGCCGCCGCATCAAGCGCCGCGATCACTGCCGCATCATCGCCATCCGGTTCCTGGCCATTCTGTTCAAGCCCAACCACGATCTTGCGAATGGCATCCACCGCTGCAAAAATCAGCGTAATGCCTTCCGGGGTGACTTTCAGGCTGCCGTCCCGATAGAGCCCGAGGATGGTCTCGCCGGCATGTGCCACCTTTTCCAGCCGCGACAGGCCAAGGAAGCCGCATGTTCCCTTGATGGTATGCACCTGCCGGAAAACCTCGGCGAGCGTCGGCGCATCATCTGGCGCGCGTTCAAGGCGCAGCAGCGCCTCATCCACGGCGCTTAGGCCTTCATGGGTTTCAGTGAGAAAATCAGAGAGCAAATCGTCCATAACCATCCCCAGGGAATGTCGTATGAGACGATTATGGGCCACCGCTTGCGAATAAAGCGTAAAGCCCCGCGCAGATTCAGTTGGGCAAAGTCATCATCAATGCGGCGGCAGCCTCATTAGGCGGCAAAGCAAGGCTGAGTGACACCCCAGCAGCGCCGGCGCTGATGCAAAGCCACAGCGCCAAAGCGTCGCGGCTGGAAATATCGCTGGGCAGCGCCGCACCCGCCGCATGGCGCAGCAGCACGGGGCTCCAATTCGCCGAAGCACCAATGGGCAGAATCGTGATTTCGCGTTGCAGGTCGCCGGCCAGGCGCACCACACCACCGCGCGGCAAGGCCTCACCAGCCACCAAAAGGCCGCTCAGCAGCAAAGGCACCATGGTTTCGGAAAGCGGAGTCGCTTCCGGCAAATCGCCGATTTCAAGATGTGCCCGCCCCGCCGCAATCTGGCCCTTCAGCAACCCAAGCACCGCACCCAAGGTGCGCGCTTCCCCACTGCCCAGCACCGACCGCCACAGCAACAAGCGCCGGCGCAGCATATCCGCAGCTTCGCCGGCCAAATCCGCCGCTTCAGCGCCGGCATCATTCAGCATTTCCAGCGCATTGCCGATGGTGCCCGCCAAGCCCCCCAAATCATGGCAAAGCCTAAGCCCGATCAATCGGGTCAGGCGCAGATGAAGATCGGCGCCTTCGGCGCTATCAGGCTCAGGGGTTACTTGTGTCATGGGATGGGACAGTATCCTCTTAACCCTAGCGAGTTATTAAGAACGAAAGCGGATGGTGATGGCGTTGATAGAACCTGGCATGCGTGTGCGCCACCCAACAGAAGCGGATTGGGGCCTGGGCCAGGTCCAATCCGTGGTGGGGGAACGCGTCACGGTCAATTTCGAGCATGCCGGCAAGGTATTGATCAATGCCCGCCTGATTGACCTGATTATCGAGGGTCCACCCGCAAGATGACCGATATCTTCAACGCTGCCCTGCCGATGCTGACCGATTGGCGGCTGCTGGGCGCTGCCCTTGCCACCGCCATTGCCGGCCTCATGCGCGGCTATGCCGGCTTTGGCACCGCAGTGATCCTGGCGCCGATCTATTCCGTGCTTTGGGGCCCCAAGGCCGGGGTGCCGGTGATGCTGCTGATGGAGCTTATCGTGTCCATCCAATTGCTCCCCAGCGCCTTCAAGGACGCCGATCGGCGCGTGATCCTGCCGATTGGCGGCACGGCGGCGCTGATGACGCCGCTTGGCGCCTATGTCCTGATCACCGCGGATGGAGAGGTACTGCGCCGCGCCATTGGCGCCTTTGTGCTGGTCTTTGGCGGGCTTTTGCTGTCGGGCTGGCGCTATAATGGTTCCCGCCCATTGCCGCTGAATATGGCGGTGGGGGCGGTTTCAGGCTTGCTCAAGGGCTCCACGGGCATGTCCGGGCCGCCGGTCATTCTTTACCTGCTGGCGGGGCCGGAAGCGGCCAAGACGCATCGGGCCAATCTGATCCTGTTCTTTTCGGTGATTTCGGTAATTTCCGTCTTCCCGCCCCTTTTTCTGGGGCTGATTGACCTATCCGTGCTGATCCGCACTGCGGTGCTGCTGCCCATTATGGTGCTTTGCGTGCCCATCGGGGCGCGACTTTTTCATGTGGTGCCGCAAAGCTGGTATCGGCCTTTTGCGCTGATTGTGCTGATTGGGGCGGGGTCCATCGCGCTACTTGTATGAATAAAGGGTCTTGCACCAGACCCCGCTTCGCCCCCAAATCCTGCCTATGAATGCTGTCGCTCCGCAATCCGCGCCTCTCATGGACCCTTTCGGGCGCCACGTGTCCTATTTGCGCGTCTCGGTGACTGATCGCTGCGATCTGCGCTGCGTCTATTGCATGGCGGAAGACATGACCTTCCTGCCCAAGGCGGAAATCCTGAC
>JAPLOJ010000033.1 GCA_026400795.1 Alphaproteobacteria bacterium | reverse complement strand
ATCCCGTCTCAGTCAGCACATACCAGCCCAGGATCAGCGTCTCCATCTCAAACGCCCAGGAGGTGGCAAGATCAGCCGGCCACTGAAACCGAAAGCCGCGCTGCCCGAAGGGCGCAAGAATATGGCCGCCTCGTTTCATGGCTTAGCGCATCTTCCGTGGGCGTCCGCGTGGCGGATATGCACCGAGTTTATGTTTGCTCGCATTTTTCGAACCGCCCCGTGTTTCCACTTGGCTTGAAAATCCCCAAAGCTCTGAATTTGGCACAACTGAAAGGCGCCCTCCGCACCGCCAAAGGGCAATGCATAAGCCTATCACCCTGGTCCAATTCGGCCCTGCGCGCCAGGGCCTTTCGCGCCTTGGCATCGCCGCCGGGATGGCTTGGGCCCCACGCGGGCCGCGGCCGCTTTGCGGCACCGCAGAAGCCGGGTAGGGTGCTTTTCATGAGTCTTTGCGCGTCTGTCGCCTGATCTGCGCGAGCCATGAAAGGGAGCAGTACACCATCTGATCGAAAGGGCTTTGGCGTCATGACGCGGCTACATTCTCTGAACCGGGGAAGCATGACGATCCAGCCAGGTGGGTAAGGAGCATGATGGTTCAATGAGCGCGCCGCGGTTTCACATTATCTATCGCATCACGCCGGATGATTCCCGGCCAATTGAAGCGCATGCAAAAGATATCTGCCTTGAAGAGACGGTCGAAATCCCGGGCGATTGCGTGCCGCCGGCGATTTGGGAAGCGGGCATTGTGGGGCAGGTTGAAGCCATCTCGCCCTGCCCTGCCCCGTCGCCGGCCTTTGATGTCGCCATCAGCTACCGCGCCGATATCGTCAATGATTCGATCCCCAATCTGTTGAATGTCGTCTTCGGCAATATCTCGATCAGGCGCGGCATCAAGATCATTGATATCCGCCTGACGGCGGATCAGCTGCGCGCCTTTGGCGGGCCGCGATTTGGGATTGCCGGATTGCGCGAAAGACTTGGCGCCTATGGCCGGCCCTTGGCCGCGACCGCGATCAAACCATTGGGGCTTTCCGTGCAGGAATTGGCCCGCCTTGCTGCGGGCTATGCGCTGGGCGGGCTTGATGTGATCAAGGATGATCACGGGCTGATGGATCAGCCCTTTCACCCCTTCAAGGAAAGGGTCGCGCGGCTGCAGGAAGCGATCAGGAACGCCAATGCCAAGACCGGGCGCAAGACGCTCTATTTCCCGATGGTGTCCGGGCGGTTTGATCAGATCGAAGACCAAATGGCCTTCGCCGCCGCTGAGGGCTGCGCTGGCGCGCTGATCGCGCCCTTGCTCATTGGCCCCGATACGGGCTTTCATTTGGCGCGCAAATACGGGCTGGCGGTGATGACGCATCCAAGCTTCACCGGCACGCATTTCCATGACCCCGAGCATGGCATGACGCCGGCCATGCTGCTCGGGCGCCTGTTTCGTATCTTCGGCGCTGATATCTCGGTTTTTCCCAATGCGGGCGGGCGCTTTACCTTCACGCCCAAGGAATGCCGGGATTTGGCCATTGCCATGCAGGAACCCTTGGGCGATGTGAGGCCCGGTTTCCCTTCCCCGGCGGGCGGCATGTCCATTGAACGCATTGACAGCATGGTGGCGGGTTTTGGCCATGACGCCGTGTTCCTGATTGGCGGCGCGCTGATGCGCCATTCGCCCGAACCTGAGGCCGGCGCACGCGCCTTCATCACCGGAATCGAAAAGGCTGTTTCAGCCAGAAAGGCCGCAGAATGACGGTGCGTCGTTTCAATGCTTTCGCTTGGGAAAACGTGCCCGTCCTGTCCTACAAGGAAGGCGGCCCCTACAAGGATGTGACGCGCCAAATCCTGTTTGAAGGGGAGGCATCGCTCCCGATTCAGTGGCGCTATTTTGAGGTTGCACCCGGCGGCCATTCCACCCTGGAACGCCATGCCCATATCCATTATGTGCTGATCCTGCGCGGGCGCGGCGCCTGCCTTGTTGATGATACCATCACGGACATAGCCGAGCATGACCTGGTCGAAATCCAAAGCATGCAATGGCATCAATTCCGCGCGGCCGAGGATGCGTCGCTTGGCTTTCTCTGCGTGGTCGCGGCAGATCGCGACAGGCCGCAACTGCCAAACGCGGATGATCTGGCGGCGCTGCGGCAAGACGCCAAGATCGCTGCCTTCATCCGCATCTAGGAGCCTGTCTGAGAATTCGCTAGTTTTTTCTCTGTATTTCTGATTCATTTGTTTTCATGAGCAAGACCTTCCGAGCGTGGGATGTGGACCAGGGGTGGCTACTTCCTGCTTCGCTGCATCAGT
>JAPLOJ010000450.1 GCA_026400795.1 Alphaproteobacteria bacterium | reverse complement strand
TTCGCCAATGACGAAGGCCGGGATCAGGGCGCGCCAGGGCGTTTGCGCCGGGTCCGCCACGGCCTGAATGCTGCCCAGATCCATGAAAAGGATCAAATCATCCTCACGGATATTGGCCATCATGAACAGGCGGAAGGGCTGGGCCGCTGCCTCCAGCCCGGCCAATTCGGAAATCCGCCCTTCTGTCATTGGCACAATGCCCTGCGTCCAGGAAGCTTCGAAGACTGGCTGCATGACGAAGAAGGTCAGGAACAGCGCAAGCCCGATCAGCACCGGATTGGGCGGAATGCCGGGCGCGCCAATGGCGCTGCGCAGCAATGACAGCACAATCACAATACGCGCAAAGGCGGTTGCCATCACCAGCAAGGAAGGTGCGAGCGACAGCAGCCCAATCAGCGCGGTCAATTGCACCAGCCGCGCCGTGGCGCCCGGTTGCCCAGTCTGACCAAGATCAATCGAAACGCTCTGCGCCAGGGCCACACCCGCGGGCAGTGCCAGTAAGGCAAGGCTGCCGAGGACCCAAAAGACTATTCTGCGACTCATGGCTTAGGCGGTTCCTCGTTCTTGGGTGGTAGCCAGCCCAGGCATAGATCCTGTGGTCCGCCCGTCAGCAATAGCACTTCCCGCCCATCACAGCGCAGGATCATCACGCGCCGGCGCGCATCCAGCGCCAGCACTTCTTGCAATTTCAGGCGTTGCCCGCCGGTCTGCGGGGCCAGGCCCGTGGCGCGTAACAACCGCGCCAGCAGCAATATCAGCCCCAACACGAAAATCAGCGAAATGCCGGCGGTGAGCCAATTGGCAAGGCTAAGGGTCATGGCTGCTCCCCTACATTGTTTGGCCGTGGCAGGGCGTTTGGCCGTGGCAGGGCTGCTTGCAACCTTTCGACCTGCACGAGCAAGGCTTCCAGATTGCGCCGCAACGCTGGGGCCATGGCCGCGGGGGCGGCCCCTGCCGCAGCACAAAGGCGGCCGATTTCGGTATCAAGCCCGGCAAGATCAAGCGCATAACCCTCGGCAAGACTTGCCTCTGCCTGGGTCAGGCTTTCCCCCATGGCCTTGATGGCGGCAAGAACCGCTAGGCCATGGCGGCTCGCTTCCGCGCCTGTGCTATCTTCTAAATCCGTGTTCACTGGGCTATCCAACAGGTTCGGTGGAAAAAAACCATTAGAAAATGTTGTAACAGGACGCTTTTTAACGCATTTTGGCCCGCAACGTGCAAGGATGGGAACATGGACCCGACCAAGACCGGACCGATTGCCCTTGCCGAACAGCGTTTGCGCTGGACGGAAGCGCGCCAACGCGTGCTGGCCCAGAATATCTCCAATGCGGATACGCCCAATTACCGGCCTTCCGATATGCAGCCCTTTGCCAAGGTTCTGTCCGGCAAACTGGCGGAAAAGCAGATGGTGGCAACCAATGCCAATCATTTGCAGGGGTCGCGCCATCAGGATGGCCGGACCATCAAGGAACGCATCTCCGCCGGCCGTGATCCCAGCGGGAATGCCGTGTCCCTTGAACGCGAAGCGCTGCGCGTTGCTGATACCGATTCTGCCCATGCCACCGCGCTTTCGGTGCGCAGGCGCTACATGAGCATGTTCATGACCGCCCTTGGGCGGCCCCAGTCATAAGAAGGGCTTTGAGCCATGGAACTTGATCGCGCCATACGCATCGCGGCAGCAGGGATGGATGTGCAATCCGCCCGGCTGCGCGTGGTAGCAGAAAATCTGGCCAATCGCGACACCACCGCAGAAACCGCCGGCGGGGACCCGTTTCGCCGCAAG
>JAPLOJ010000358.1 GCA_026400795.1 Alphaproteobacteria bacterium | reverse complement strand
TGATGTTGCGCTCGCCCTTGGTGTGGTGCGACGCGAAGCGCGCGGCGCCGGGCGGCGCGTGGCGGCGCATTTCGCGCATCTTGTGGCGCATGGCGCGCTGCACCTGGCGGGGCATGATCATTTGCAGGCTGGCGAAGCACGGCGGATGGAACGCGCCGAGGCGCGCGTGATGCGCCGGCTTGGCCTGCCCAATCCCTGGCGGGGCGCGACATGAGCGACGCCGGCCAAAGACCCGGGCTGTTCTGGAAAATCCAGGGCATGCTCCGCCGCAAGGAAGCGGAATCCATTCGCGATCAGGTGGAAGAACTGATCGAACGCCAGGAAGCGCCAAGCGAAGCCAGCAAGGGCGATGGCCCGGTGGTGGCCAGCCTGGATGCGGAAGAACGCGCGCTACTTGGCAATGTTCTCAGGCTACGCGGCATCACCGCTTATGATGTCATGGTGCCGCGCGCCGATATCATGGCGATTCCGGAAAGCCATTCTTTGACTGAAACCATCGCGCTGATTCAGACCGAAGGTCATAGCCGCTATCCGATCTATCGCGGTGGCCTGGATGACATTGTGGGCATGGTCCATATCAAGGATGTCTTTGCTTCTATCGGCAAGGAAGCGGAATTTTCGCTTGCTGCCATTCTACGCCGGCCACTTTTCGTGGTGCCGTCCATCCCCGTGCTTGATCTGCTTTTGCAAATGCGCCAGGCGCGCGTGCATATGGCGCTGGTGGTGGATGAATATGGCGGCATAGATGGGTTGATCACCATTGAAGATCTGGTGGAAACCATCGTCGGCGATATCAGCGACGAACATGATGAGGAGCAGGCGCAACAGATCACCGAACGCCCCGATGGCGCGCTTGATCTGGATGCGCGCACGCCGATCGCGGCCTTTGAGGCAAGGCTTGGCACTGTGCTGACCGATGATGAACGCGCCGCCGATATTGATACGGTGGGCGGCTTGGTCTTCACCCTTGCCGGGCGCGTGCCAGCGCGCGGGGAATTGGTGTCCCACCCCTCCGGGCTTGAATTCCGGATCTTGGAAGCTGATCCGCGCCGTATTCGTCGGCTTCGTGTACGGCGCCCCGGCGCCACTCCACGCGCGGCAGCGGAATAGGTGGTGCGGGCGTGATCGAGCGGCTTTGGAATGCCCTTGGGTTGCGGCGTGGCTGGCGCGCCATGGTGACGGCCTTCGGGCTTGGCATGCTGGCGGTGCTGGCCCTGCCGCCCTTGCATATTATCCCGGCCCTGTTTCTCGCCATTCCGGGGCTGATCGCCATGATTGGCGGCGCGGCAAGCTGGACCGCTGCCTTTTGGATCGGCTTTGCCTGGGGCTTCGGGTTCTTCCTGGGTGGGCTTTACTGGATCACCTCGGCCATTCTGACGGATGTGGCGCGCTATTGGTGGTTGGTGCCGATTGCGGTGCCAGCCCTGGCGCTGCCGCTTGCGTTTTTTGTGGCCGGCCCGGCGGCGATTGCCTGGGGTGCCAGGCCCGGCTGGCCGCGCGTGCTGGTTTTTGCTGGCGGCTTTGTTGGCTTTGAATTGCTGCGCGGCGAAATCCTGACAGGCTTTCCCTGGAATTTGATGGGCAGCGTCTGGGCCTTTGATGCGCTGCCCATCCAAATGGCGGCGGTGATTGGCGTTCATGGCTTGTCGCTGATTACGCTGCTGGTGGCCGCAACGCCTATTTTGGATCGGCGTGCCTTTCTGGGCGGCGTGGCGGCTCTCGCCTTTTGCGGCGCCTTCGGCTTTGCCCGGCTTTGGGCGCCGGAACCTGAGCCACAGCCTGTCGGCCTTCTGATCGTACAGGGCAATATCGCGCAGGAAGTGAAATGGCAGGAGCAATCCCGCGTGCCGATCCTGCGCCGCTATGTGGAAGCAACCCGCGAAGCCGCGCTGGCGGCTTTGCGCGACCTGCCGCCCGGGCATCGGCTGGCGGTTATCTGGCCGGAAACGGCCGTACCCTTCCTGCTGCCCAATGACCGGGAGGCACGGCAATTGGTGGCCGGCGCCCTGCCGCAAAACACCCTGCTGCTGACTGGCACCGTACGCGGCGATTTTACGCCGGAAGGCCAAGCGCGGGATTTGTTCAATAGCCTTGCCGTGATTGGCCCGGATACGCAGGTGCTGGCGGTGACCGACAAGATGAACCTGGTCCCCTTTGGTGAATTCATGCCCTTCAGGGGGCTTTTGCCGATCCGGCTCGTGCAAAGCTCGCGCGATTTCACACCGGCTGAGGAAAGGCGCCGGGTGGTAGCAGGTTGGCTGCCGCCCTTTGTGGCGTTGATTTGCTATGAGGTGATTTTCACCGGCCGGATCATGCCGGCGCGGCGCCCAGCCTGGATCGTGAATGTGACGAATGATGCCTGGTTCGGCATCACGGCCGGCCCTTGGCAACATTTGGCGTCAGCGCGGCTACGCGCCGTGGAAGAAGGCCTACCCCTGGCGCGCGCGGCCCAGACGGGGGTTTCGGCGGTATTCGATGCGCGCGGGCGGTTGGTGACGCGTGGCCCATTGGGCGAATCGGCGATTATTCGGGCGCCTCTGCCAGCGCCGCGGGCGCCCACCTTCTATGCTGAGCTTGGTTTGGCCACACCCTTTACGCTTGCACTGCTTGTTTTCGCCTCAGGGTGGTTTTTGTCCAGCAGAAATCGCCCGTAAGAATTCAATTTTCTAAGAAAGGAAAAATATTTGTTTATTTTTTGAGAATATGGAAAAACCTATAGACGTTATGATACCAATTAAGGTATTCTCAACTAAGTTAACCATGAGTGGGCCGCGTTCTGCTTCCCATAGATGCAATCAAAACTCCCAGGCGCCACTCTTATTGCGCGCCAAAGTTGCCGTTACGGCAGGAAGGGGCAAGATATGAAATCGGTAGTTGCCATGAGCGATGCAGATGATTCCACCACCAAGGGCGAACGTGAGCACCGGGCAAGCCCAATTGACGCCCATGTGGGCAGCAGGGTTCGCCTGCGCCGTACTCTGCTTGGCATGAGCCAGGAAAAGCTGGGCGATGCGCTGGGCCTCACCTTCCAGCAGGTCCAGAAATACGAACGCGGCGTGAACCGCATCGGCGCCAGCCGGCTTTTCGACCTCGCACGGGTGCTGGATGTGCCGATTGGCTTCTTTTTCGACGATCTACCCCCCGAAATGGGTGGAAATGCTGCCGTGCGCAGCCACCCGGCCATGTTCGGCTTCGCCGAAGCGCCGGCAGGCTTCGAAGACGAGTCCATGAACAAGCGTGAAACACTTGAATTGGTACGCGCCTTCAGCAAGATAACGGAACCCGGCGTGCGTAAGCGCGTTTTTGAGTTGATTAAGAGCCTCGCGCCAGCGGAATAAAGGGCAAAAGCCGGGCAGTATCACTCGCCCGGCCCAGCCCGGCGCAGCATGAATAGCGCCTGTTCGCCGAACAAATTGGCCATCCTGAGTGAGCGCCGCCATGGCGCCTTCAGCCCCTGGTCATCCACTGCCAGCCAGCGTTCCACCGTGTAACCATCCAGCGAACAAAGCTCGGTGAAATCCGTGATGGTGCAGGGGTGGATATTGGGCGTTTCGTACCAGGGCCGGTTCCAGGTTTCCGTGTCCGGCATGCGCCCGCCCCAAAGAAGCCGCCAACGCATCTGCCAATGGCCAAAATTGGGGAAGGACACAATGGCGTGCCGCCCGATGCGCAGCAATTGGCGCAGCACCTCACGCGGCTTTTCCACCGCCTGTAGTGTGCGCGACAGCACCACATAATCAAAGGCGCCATCCGGGTAGAAGGCCAGATCATTATCCGCATCGCCATGAATAACAGCGAGCCCGGCGGAGACCGCCTTGGTCACCTGCGTCATGTCAATTTCAATGCCGCGCGCATCGGCGCGTTTTTCGCGCGCCAGATATTCAATCAGCGCGCCATCACCACAGCCAATATCAAGGACGCGCGCGTCAGGCGGGATCATCTCCGCGATCAGGCGAAGATCAAGCCGCATATTCTTCGCGACATATTGAACGCCATCCATGGCCATAGGCTAAACCCCAAGGCGTTCAGCGCAGCCGGCGAGGAAGCCGCCAAGCGCGCGATGAAAATCGGGTTCTTCCAGCAGGAAGGCGTCATGGCCTTTGTCGCTGTCAATCTCAACGAAACTGACATTGGCCGCCGCCATGTTCAGCGCACGCACCAGGGTGCGGCTTTCGCTGGTGGGGAACAGCCAATCACTATTGAAGGACGCCACGAAAAACCGCGTCGCTGTGCCACGAAAGGCCTTTGCCAGATCACCTTCATGATCGGCTGCCAGGTCAAAGAAATCCATGGCGCGGGTGATGGTCAGGTAGGAATTGGCATCAAAGCGGCGCACAAAGGTGGAGCCCTGGTGGCGCAGATAACTTTCCACCTCAAACACATCTTCAAGGAAGGTCAGCGCTGCGGCACCGCGCAGCCGGCGGCCGAATTTCCGTGTCAGCGCCTTTTCGGACAAGTAGGTGATATGCGCCACCATACGCGCGACAGACAGGCCCTTGGCTGGGATGATGCCCGCTTCCCAATAGCGCCCGCCGCGCCAGTCAGGATCGGAATGGATGGCAGCGCGCCCCACTTCGTGAAAGGCGATATTCTGCGCGGAATGATGTGCGGCGGCGGCAATGGGGGCGGCGGCATAGACCGCTTCCGGGTAGGTCGCGGCCCATTCCAGCACCTGCATGCCGCCCATGGAACCGCCAATCACGGCAAGCCAGCGGCTGATCCCAAGCTTTTCCATCAGGCGCTTTTGCGCGCGCACCATGTCGCGGATCGTCACCGAGGGAAAATCCGTGCCCCAAGGCCGACCAAGCCCACGCCCAGCGGCATCCGTCATTTCACTGCGCGGCCCGGTGGAGCCCATGCAGCCGCCCAGCACATTGGCGCAGACCAGAAAATAGCGATCCGTATCCAAAGGCCGGCCGGGGCCGATGATGTTTTCCCACCAGCCGGGCTTGCCGGTGATGGGGTGGGTTTCGGCGACATATTGAT
>JAPLOJ010000337.1 GCA_026400795.1 Alphaproteobacteria bacterium | reverse complement strand
GCTTTGGTGGAAGCTATGATGGCCGCCTTCGCGCAGCATGGCTATGAACGCGTCAAGCCGCCGCTGTTGGAATTTGAAGACAGCCTACTGACGGGCTCGGGCGCTGCGGTGGCGGATCAGACCTTCCGCCTGATGGACCCGGTCAGCCAGCGCATGATGGGTCTGCGCGCCGATACCACGCCGCAGGTGGCGCGCATTGCCGCAACACGTCTTGCCGCCGAACCGCGCCCCCTGAGGCTTTGCTATGCGGGCCAGGTGCTGCGCGTGCGCGGCACGCAATTGGCGCCCGAACGCCAGCTTCCCCAGGCCGGGATTGAAGTGATCGGCAGTGATGCGATTGAAGCCGATGCTGAAGTGGCGATTGTGGCTGTGGAAGCGCTGGCCGCGATTGGCGTCGCACCCGTCAGCCTGGATGTAACGCTGCCCAGCCTGACCCCCATTCTGCTTGATGCCGCCGATCTGGCCGCTCCGCTGCGCGCCAGCCTGGCCCGCGCGCTGGACCGCAAGGATAGTGCGGCGGTGGCGGCGGCGGTGCGCGATTCAGGTGCCGCCGTATTGCACGCCTTGCCTGCGCTGATGGCGGCTTCCGGCCCGGCCTCTGCCGCGCTGGCTGCCTTGCAACAAGCGGAATTGCCCTCTGCCGCACGCGCGCTTGCCAATGATGCCGCGGCGATCATTGCCGCCATTGCGCGCCGCGCGCCGGGGCTGCGTATCACGCTCGACCCCGTGGAGTTTCGCGGCATTCGCTACCACACGGGCGTTGCCTTCACGCTTTATGGGCCGGGGCTTGGCGGGGAACTTGCGCGCGGTGGGCGTTATGTTTCCCACAATGGCGAACCAGCCACGGGGATGACGCTTTACCCGGACGCGGTATTGCGCGCGGCACCGCGCAGCGCAGAACCGGCGCGGCTTTTCATCCCGCTCGGCGCCGATGGTGCGGCGATGCGCGCGGAAGGTTTTGTTACTGTTGCGGCGCTTTCGGTGGAAGATACGCCCGAAAGCCTGCGTTGTTCTCATGTGCTTCAGGAAGGGCGCGCTGTGGCGCTGCCTCGGAAAGGTTAGAACCATGGCCAATGTCGCCGTGATCGGTGCCCAATGGGGCGATGAAGGCAAGGGCAAGGTTGTTGATTGGCTTGCCTCCCGCGCGGATATCGTGGTGCGCTTCCAGGGCGGGCATAATGCCGGCCATACGCTGGTGGTGGGCGATCAGACCTACAAGCTATCCTTGCTGCCATCCGGTGTGGTGCGCGGCAAGCTTGGCATTATCGGCAATGGCGTGGTGCTGGACCCCGAAGCGCTGCTGGCCGAAATCGCGAAGGTGACGGCGCAGGGGCTTTCCGTGACGCCCGAGAATCTGCGCATCGCCGATAATGTGCCGCTGATCCTGCCGCTGCATCCGGCTTTGGATAAGGCGCGCGAAGCGGCGCGGGGCGATGCGAAAATCGGCACCACAGGGCGCGGCATTGGCCCTGCCTATGAGGACAAGGTAGCGCGGCGCGCGTTTCGCTTATGCGATCT
>JAPLOJ010000427.1 GCA_026400795.1 Alphaproteobacteria bacterium | reverse complement strand
CTGCGGCTGGAATGACATTGGATGCGCTATTGCCGACATCAAAACCCGTCACTTGCAGCGTGCTTGGCTGGAACCAATCACTGCCATTGTCCAAAGCCTCAGCGGTCAGCCTATTCAGCACCCGCACCAGCCGATGCACCGGATTATCGGCGCGTTCCGGATAGGCGGAATGGCCCTGAATACCATGCACCGTGATATGCGCGGTCATGGAACCGCGCCGACCGATCTTCAGCGTATCGCCAAGCGTCACCTTGGAAGTCGGCTCCCCCACCAGCGCCATGTCGGGGATTTGATTATTGTCCGCCATCCATTCCAGCACTTTGGCGGTGCCATTGATGGAAGGCCCTTCCTCATCACCTGTGATCAGCAGGCTGATACTGCCCTGATGATCCGGGCGCAGCGCGAGGAAATCAGTCAGCCCCGCAATGAAGGCCGCGATGCTGCCCTTCATGTCGCAAGCGCCGCGGCCATAGATCATGCCATTGGCGATTTCCGCCCCGAAGGGGTCATGCTGCCAGCCAGCCCGATCACCGACCGGCACCACATCCGTATGCCCCGCATAACAGAAATGCGGCCCATGCCGGCCACGCCGGGCGAATAGATTATCAACTTCCGCGAATTTCAGCCGCGTACAGGTAAAGCCAAGCGGCGCCAAGGCCGCTTCCAGCACGCCAAGCGCGCCGCCTTCTTCCGGGGTTACGGAAGGGCAGCGGATCAGCGCTTGCAGCAGGGGAAGCGGATCAGTCACGCAGCAATTCGTTGATTGCGGTCTTGGCGCGGGTTTGCGCATCCACACGCTTCACGATCACCGCGCAATAAAGCGATGGCCCAGGCGAGCCATCCGGCAGCGGCTTGCCCGGCAGGGAACCTGGCACCACCACGGAATAGGAAGGCACGCGGCCCATGAAGATCTCGCCCGTATTGCGGTCAATGATCTTGGTGGTGGCGCTGATGAAAACACCCATGGAAAGCACTGAACCGCGCTCCACAATGACGCCTTCCACCACTTCGGACCGCGCGCCAATGAAGCAATCATCTTCGATCACAACAGGGTTCGCTTGCAGCGGTTCCAGCACACCGCCAATGCCAACGCCGCCCGAGAGATGCACATTCTTGCCGATTTGTGCGCAGGAACCGACCGTGGCCCAGGTATCCACCATGGTGTTTTCCTCAACGCGTGCGCCAAGGTTCACGAAGGAGGGCATCAGCACCACATTGCGCGCGATATAGGCGGAACGGCGCACCACCGCGCCCGGCACCACGCGGAAGCCCGCTTCGCGGAAGCGATTCTCACCCCAGCCTTCGAATTTCAGCGGCACCTTGTCATAAGCGCCGGTCGAAATTTCCATCGGCGCGGAATCGGCCAGGCGGAAGGACATGAGTACCGCCTGCTTCAACCATTGATTGACCTTCCAGCCGCCATTCCCATCGGGCTCCGCCACGCGGGCCTGGCCGGAATCGAGCATTTCCAAGGCTTCTTCAAACGATGCGCGATCAGCCCCCGTGGTTGCGGGGGAAAGCTGGTCGCGCTTGGCCCAAAGCGCTTCGATACGGGCCTGAAGAGCGGTCATGGTCATGTGGCGGGTTCCTTCGGCAAACTTGTCTTTCCTTGCGGTGCGGCGGGGGCGCTGTCAACGCTCCGCAGTAACGAAAGATTAGGAGGCCATGGGGAATATGGGTTCATGCTTCCCAGTTGTGAAACCCGCGCGTCCGGCTTGACCCCAGGTCCCCGACCCAAGCTTGCGCCCGGCAGGGTGAAGGTCTTGGCATGAGCGGTACGGTCGAGAATATGCTGCGTCTGGCGCGTGAGAGTGATGCCGCGACCAGGGCAATGCTGGCGCGCAACGCCACCACCCCGCATGAGGTGCTGGCCTTCCTTTCCAAGGATGAAGAACCGCGCGTCAGGGCCAGCGTCATCGCCAATTCGCGCGCGCCCTTTTCCGTGCTGCAAGGGCTGACGGAAGATGAAAATGTCTCAGTACGTGAAGCCCTGGCGCGCCGTGTGGCGGATATCCTTCCCTCACTTACGTCATCTAGCCATGACCGCCTGGCGAATATTGTCCAGCCCATCCTGTTGCGCTTGGTAGCGGATGCGGCGGAACAGGTTCGCTTCATCATCGCCGATGCCGCAAAGCATCTTTCAACGGTGCCGCGCGATGCGGTGCTTCGCCTTGCCACGGATACGGAAATCCGCGTGGCAGAGCCTGTCATTCGCCTTTCGCCCCTGTTGCATGAGGATGATCTGCTGGCGCTGGTAGCATCACCACCCGTGAATGCGACACTTCATGCCGTCGCGCGCCGCATCGGCATTGGTGAAGCGGTGACCGACGCGTTGATTGCGCAAGGGGACCGCCTTGCAATAAGCCTGATGATAGAAAACAGCAGTGCAAAGATTCGCGCTGCCAGCATGGAAGATGTGCTTAATCGGGCGCGCTTCAATCCGGAATGGTTTCCAAGCCTCATGGCGCGGCCAGCACTGACGCCGGATACTGCCATTCGCCTGGCGGGTGTTGTGGCGGATACGCTGCTGCGGCCGTTGATGCAGCGCCAAGATATGGATGATGCGCTACTGTTTCGCATTCGCCAATGCGTGGCGGATCGCCTGGGCATGCCGCAGCCCAATTTGATAGGCGGTTCCGCTAACCGGCAGGTTGACCCTGTCACCAAGGGCTTCCCAGCAAAATCCATGGTGTGGCGGACCGATAACAACAGCCGGAGATTCTAGAGCATTTTAAAGCCAAGTTGAAAACTTGGCTCTCCGGAAAATGCGATCAAACAAACAGCTCATTTTCAAGCCAAGTTGAAAACTTGGCTCGGACATACCCCAACCTTCACGGCCGGATCAGCGTGCCAGCACCACCATCGGTGAAAAGTTCTCGCAGCACAGCATGCGGCACGCGGCCATCCAGGATCACGGCTCCCTTCACGCCCTTTTCAACCGCATAGATGCAGGTTTCCACCTTCGGGATCATACCGCCTGAAATCCAGCCATCGGCGATACCCTTCTTCACCTCGGCCACCGTCATTTCTGGGATGAAATTACCATCGGGGCCAAGCACGCCACGCACATCGGTCAGCATCAACAGCCGCTCAGCGGAAAGCGCGCCGGCAATCGCACCCGCCACCGTATCGGCATTGATGTTGTAGGTCTGGCCATCCGCACCCGCGCCAACGGGCGCCACGACGGGCACGATATCCGCGCCAATCATCAATTCCAGCACGCGCGGGTTGATGGATTCCGGTTCGCCCACAAAACCAAGATCGAGCACTTTTTCAATATTGCTGTCCGGGTCACGATAAGTGCGCGTGAGCTTCCGCGCCCGCACCAGTCCGCCATCCTTGCCGGAAATCCCAACCGCCATGACGCCGGCCCGCGTGATGGCTTCCGCCACCTGCTTATTCACCGGCCCCGCCAGCACCATTTCCACCACATCCAGCATGGCGGCATCGGTCACGCGCAGCCCCTGCACGAAGCTGGATTTCACATCTAGGCGCTTCAGCATGGCGTTGATTTGCGGCCCGCCGCCATGCACTACCACCGGGTTCACGCCCACCTGTTCCAGCAGCGCGATATCGCGGCCGAAGCGCAAAGCGGTTTCTTCTTCCCCCATGGCGTGGCCGCCATATTTCACCACGACGATTTGGTCATCATAGCGCTTCAGGAAGGGCAGAGCCCCTGCCAGGATTTCCATTTGTTCCTGGGCGGTATCAGTCATGTAGGGCGATCCTGTGAGTTTTGATGTCGTGTAAAGGGCGGCGACGGGAAGGGTCAAGATGTCGGCGGGTGGCTCGCCTTTTTCTCCCAGCCGCGGTCAGTTTGCTGCCAATAGGTCAGGCTATGCCCGGCGTCCTTGGCGGCAAGCCAGCGCGCGCGCGCCGACGCCACCGCCGCTTCATCGCCGCCATCGAAAAGATCGAGCACGCGGTCATAAATTTGTAACTTTGCGCTTGCCGCACCATCCACCAGCACCAGGAAGCGCGCGCCATTGGCCGGCGACATATCCTGATCAGCAATCAAAAGGGGCTGCGCTGCGTCATGCTCCCCACCCGCCAGGCCATGCGGCAGCCAGGGCGGATCAGCGGGCAGCCATAGAGCCGCATCCAGGGCGCGCGCACGTTCTGCATCGCCGCACAGGATAAGGCCGCGCCCGCCCGCATCCAGTACGCGGCCCAGCAACTTCGGCAGCGCATCCTGCAATTTGCTGCGCGTCAAATGATAGAAACCAATCTCCGTCATGCGTCGCGTTCAAAGCGCATGGCAACCAGGCGATCCAGCAAGCGCACGCCAAAGCCACTCGGCCCTTTCGGGCCCAAGGGCGCTGCTTCTTCGCGCGCCTCAACCCCCGCGATATCCAGATGCGCCCAGCTTGTGCCTTCCACGAATTCACGCAGGAATGCCGCCGCATGGCAGGCATCGGACAGGAAGCGCCCGCCCCAGGCACCACTACCCGCCAGCGCGCATTGGCGTAGATCAGCGATGTCGCTTTTCAGGATTTCCCTGTGTTCATCATCAATCGGCATGGGCCACAATGGTTCGGCAACACCTTCGCCGGCCGCCATCAGTGCTGCCGTCAACGCCTCATCATTGCCGAAGACGCCGGCGCGGAGGTGACCAAGCGCGGTGATGATGCTGCCCGTCAGCGTTGCCAGATCAATCATCGCGCGCGGGCGAAAGCGCCGCGCGGTATAGGCCAGCGCATCGGCCAGGATCAGCCGGCCTTCCGCATCCGTATCCAATACCTCAATCGTCTTGCCGCTATGGGTGCGCAGGATATCGCCCGGGCGATAGGAAGCCGCGCCAATGGCGTTTTCAGCGAGCGCCAGCACCGCCACTGCCGGCGCCGGAGATTGCCGCAGCGCCAGTGCCAGCATCGCGCCTGCCGCCGCCGCAGCGCCGGCCATGTCGCCGCGCATTTCTTCCATGCCGGCGGCGGGCTTGATGGAAATGCCGCCTGTGTCAAAGCAAACCCCCTTGCCGACAAAAGCAACTGGCGCGGCCTTCAGCTTGCCCGGCCAGCGCAGCACGACAAGCCTGGGGCCATGTTCTGCCCCGCCACCCACAGCGCAAAGCGCACCCATGCCAAGCGCGGTCAGGCGCTTGCCTTCCAGCACTTCAACCTTCAGTCCGAAATCGCGCAAACCGCGCAGCCTTTCGGCGAAGCTTGCGGGGTTCAGGCGATTGCCTGGTTCCGCTACCAAATCGCGTGCGTAAAGCACCCCACGCAGCATGGCTTCCGCGCGCACCCAAGCGGGTTCGACTTTGGTGGGAGCCGCCACTGCCAGCGTTACCTGCGCGGGCGGTGTGTCCTTATCCTTGCTGGCATCACGCAGCGCATTGAAGCGCCAGGCATTCAGCAGCGCGCCTGCCGCCAAACCCGCTGCCTGTTCAGGCGTTGCGGCATCCGCGAGCAATACCGAATGCGCGCGACCTGCTGCCGCGGCCAAGCCAGCGCCGCCGCCCGCTTCCCAATCGCTGATTGCCTCACCGCCACCAATCCCGGCCAGGATGGTGAAGCCATGGGCGCCTGGAACGGCCAAAACCTCTCCGGCCTTGGCCGTGAAGCGCGCGGCTTTCATGGCGGCGGCAAGCGCCACATCCTCAGGCACGCTGCCAAGCCGCACTGGCAGGATCAGCGCGCTATCAGCACCGCGCGCCTTATGGCGGCGCAGCGCTTCAGTGCTTCGTTGCAGGATCAATTTTACCATGGGCGCAAAAGCGACGCTGCTTCAGCCTTCGTAATGATCCGCCACCATGCGATCCAGCATGCGCACGCCATAAGCGGTCGCACCCTTCGGCACGGTTGGCGCATCCTTGGAAGACCAGGCAGTGCCGGCAATATCCAAATGCGCCCAGGGCTTGCCATTGACAAAGCGCTGAATGAATTGCGCCGCAGTGATGGACCCGCCCGGCCGGCCGCCGACATTCTTCATATCCGCAATGTCAGATTTGATTTGCTTGTCATAGGCATCACCCAAGGGCATGCGCCAGGCTTTCTCACCCACTGCACTGCCCGCTTCCTTCACATGGGTTGCGAGCGTATCATCATTGCTGAAAAGCCCGGCGCGTTCATGGCCAAGCGCGATGATGATGGCACCCGTGAGTGTCGCCAGATCCACCATGAAGCGCGGATCATATTTTTCCTGGCAATACCACATCACATCCGCCAGTACCAAACGTCCTTCCGCATCTGTATTGATTATCTCTACGGTCTGGCCGGAATAGGATTTCACCACATCACCCGGGCGCTGCGCGGTGGCGGATGGCATGTTTTCCACCAGGCCAACCATGCCAATCACATCCGCCTTGGCCTTGCGCCCCGCGAGTGCGGCCATCAGCCCAATCACCGTGCCGGCGCCGGCCATGTCCCATTTCATGTCTTCCATCCCACCCGCTGGCTTGATGGAAATGCCGCCGGTATCGAAGGTCACGCCCTTACCAATGAAAGCAAGCGGCTTTTGCTTCTTGCCCTTGGGCGCGCCCATCCATTTCATGGTCACCATGCGCGGTTCCTGCGCGCTGCCCTGCGCCACACCCAATAGCGCGCCAAAGCCAAGGCGCTTCATCTCGCGCGGGCCGATGATGTCCACTTCCACGCCAAGCTTTTCCAATGCCTTGCAACGTTCCGCCATTTCAGTGGGCGTCAGCACATTGGGCGGTTCTGAAACCAGATCGCGCGTCAGGAAAACACCATCCGCGATGGCCTGCATCGGCGCGAAGGCGGCCTTGGCTTTTGTTGCTTCCGCGCTGGCAATGGCAATACGTTCCAGCTTCGGCTTGTCTTCTTCCTTTTCCGTGGTGCGGTAGCGATCAAAGCGATAGCTCCGCAGCCGCGCACCCATGGCAACACTGGCAGCAAGCGTCGGCGTCAGCCCATCCGCTGCAATCACCGCTTCGCGTTCCTGCTGCACGGCAACCTGCGCGCTGCCGCCGGCATTCTCAGCACCTTGCGCATCAAGCGCATCTGCCTTGCCAAGACCGATGGCGACAATTTTCGCCAAGCCCGCGCTTGGCGCCCAAAGCGTGCAGGATTGGCCCTTGGTGCCCTTGAACTTCGCCGCTTCCAAGCCGCGCGAAACGGCGCCGCCGGTTGCTTCCTCGGCCGCCTTGGCCAGGCCCGCAAGCGCGGCCCCTTCGGCAAGCAGCAAAACCAAGGCGCCGCTGCGCGGCAAAGCGGGCTTCACGAAGGTGATATCGGGCATGGTGGCTCCTGGGGGCGAGACAATGTCGGGGCACCTTAACAGAGGCATCGTGACCAAAACAGGGCTTGCAGCGCGGCGCCCATGCGGCCAAAGCAGGGGGCATGGATAATGATGCGCTGCTGGCCCTGGCCAGTGATCTCGTGGCCAAGGCCGCTTCGGCCATTATGGCGATCAAGGCCGCGGGCTTCGCGGTGGAACGGAAATCCGACCATTCCCCGGTGACGGAAGCTGACCGCATCGCCGAAGCCCTGATTGTGGAGGGGCTGCGCGCCGCCACCCCGGATATTCCCGTAATTGCGGAGGAAGAGGTCGCCGCCGGCACCGCGCCCGCCCATGCCGAGCGTTTCTGGCTGGTGGACCCGCTGGATGGCACGCGGGAATTTGCTGCCGGGCGCGATAAGTTCGCGGTGAATATCGGCCTGGTGGTGGCGGGCCGCGCCATGCTGGGCGCCGTGGCGCTGCCCGCGACCGGCGAGATCTTCTGGGGCCGGATTGGGGGCGGCGCCTTCAAGCGCGACGCCGCCGGCACCCGCCCGATCCGCGCCCGCACGCCCCCTGCCGATGGGTTGGTGGTGATGGGGAGCCACCATT
>JAPLOJ010000330.1 GCA_026400795.1 Alphaproteobacteria bacterium | reverse complement strand
GCGCTTGACCTGATCCATGGCCGGATTGCGATCCGCGCTGAGGAACTCAAGCTGGCGAAGAAGGCGAGGGGCCGTTAATTCGCAAAGGGTCCGAGTGGGCTTGGCCCACTCGGGCGACCATGCTTTGGCTTGCAGCCGATGCCTTCTGACTGGAGGCGGTGAGAGTAACACAAGGCGTCTCGCCAGCGCCTTTGTCCCCTTAGAGCGTGTTGCGTTCACATGGGTTCACGCAACCCGCTCTACATCGTTGTTTTTCGAGCATCTTCACACGTTCAGATGATTCCATCTGAACGTGATCTGCTCTAAACGGCGAGGTAGCTCATTTCATGGATCGCGTGCTGATCGCAATGCGCCCGTCACGCTGATTTCTGGCGCTCCAGCTCCGCAAGCCGTGCACGCAGGGCGGCCACTTCCGCACGCAGCGCCGTAATCTGATCCCCCACGGGATCATCCTCGGTATTGCTCAGCCCGTACCCCAGCAATGGATCAGTGCAGGGCGTGCCGGCGGGCGGGCGCGCTGGAATACCTACCACCGTGCAGTCTGGCGGCACATCGCGTGTCACCACGGCATTGGCGCCTATACGCGCGCCCTTGCCGACTGTAATCGGCCCTAGAACCTGCGCCCCGGCGCCGATGGAAACACTGGCTTCAATCGTCGGGTGCCGTTTGCCTGGGCTGCCCGAAAGCCCGCCCAAGGTCACGCCATGATAAATCAGCACATCATCGGCTATTTCGGCGGTTTCGCCGATCACAACCCCCATGCCATGGTCAATGAAAAGCCGCCGACCAATCTGCGCGCCGGGATGAATTTCAATGCCGGTCAGAAAACGGCTGAGGTGCGAAACCAGCCGCCCCGCACCGCGCCAACCACGCTGCCAGAGCCAATGCGCAAGCCTATGCCACAGCACAGCATGCAGCCCGGCATAACAGAAAATCGTCTCAAGCCAGGAAGGCCGCGCCGGATCCCGCGCGCGGATACTGCGACCGATTTCAACAAGCTCCGTTATCACTGGCCTATCTCACGCAAGCCATGGCGGTATGGGCAGGCCGCGTTCGCGCAGGAATTCCGGATTGAACAATTTGGATTGGTAGCGCGCGCCGCCATCACACAAAATGGTCACCACGCGATGCCCCGGGCCCAATTGGCGCGCCACCTTGATGGCGGCGGCAACATTCAAGCCGGCCGAACCGCCGAGGCAAATGCCTTCCTGCACCAGCAGGTCAAATACCTGCGTCAGCGCTTCCTCATCCGTCACCTGCACCGCATCATCAATCAGGGCGCGGTCACCTACCAGATTGCCCGGCACCCGCGCGGCCTGGCCAATACCTTCAGTGATGGAAGACCCCTCGGGCTTCAACTCGCCGGTCTTGACCCAGGAATAGAGCGAACTCCCCATCGGGTCCGCCAGCACAATGCGCGTCGCCGGCCCGCGCGCCTTCAAGGCGCGTGCGATGCCAGCAAGAGTGCCGCCCGTGCCGCAGGAACAGGTGAAAGCATCAATCTGCCCGCCGGTCTGGTCCCAAATCTCGGGCCCCGTGGTTGCCTCATGCACTGCACGATTAGCAAGGTTATCGAATTGATTGGCGTAAACCGCGCCGAGTTCCTCGGCCAGGCGGCGGCTGAAATGAACGTAATTGCCAGGGTCGGAGAATGGCTTGGCCGGCACCAGGCGGAGATCAGCGCCGATCATGCGCAGAAAATCGAGCTTTTCGCGGCTTTGCGTCTCGGGCACTACAATGATGCTGCGATAGCCGCGCGCATTGGCAACCAGCGTGATGCCAATACCCGTATTGCCCGCCGTGCCTTCAACAATGGTGCCGGGCTGGCCGGGCGTCAAAGCGCCGCGCGCCTCCGCATCGGCAATGATCCCAAGCCCGGCGCGATCCTTCACCGAACCACCCGGGTTCATGAATTCCGCCTTGCCCAAGATCTCGCAACCGGTCATTTCGCTGGCGCGCTTCAGGCGTATCAATGGCGTATTGCCGATTGCGCCGGCCAGACCATCCACGATGTTTTGCATGCCTGCCATCGAAACCACCGCGCCCTTTGCTTGACTATTTGCAGGCCATGCTGGCCCGGACCGAAAAGCGGCACAAGCTTCGGAAAATTCTTGTCTTTTTATCGTAATCGGGAAATGGCGCTGCTCTTGAGCGCCAAAAATACGAAAGGTATTGCCCCGCGCTGGTGAGACGGGACTTTTTTCAGACAGCCTCACTGCGCGCCTTGCGAGAGCGCCTGTAAAAATGCCGCGCAACGAAAAAGACCAAGGCGGAAAGCGCGATGCCGGCGATGGTCCAGCCCAGGCGTTCCGGCCCAATCAGCGCCCCCAGGAACCAGCCCGCCGCCACAAAGCTGGCTGCCCAGATTCCTGCCGCGATGAAATTAAGCGCCGCGAAGCGCGCCCAATTCAGCCCGGCCAGACCGCAAGCTGCCGAGGCGACGTTACGAATCCCATACAGGAAGCGGAAGCTCAGAATAAACCAAGTGCCATAGCGCTGCAGCAAATCATTGACCCTGGCCACTTTTTCATCGGCACCCTTGATCCGGCGTACAATGCGGGGCCCGTAACGCCGCCCCAGGGTGAACCAAGTCTGATCCCCCAAAAAGGAACCAAACCAGACCGAGAAGAACAGCAACCAGGGGTCCACTGCGCCAGTGGCCGCGCCTAGGGCTGACGCAGCCAAGACAAATGTCTCGCCTTCAAAGAACGCCCAAATAAACGCTCCCAGATAGGCGTAATGCCCCCAAGAGTCCCAGATTTCTGCCAAGACACCACCCCCGGATATTGGCTATAAACTGGTCCCGATTGGGTAAAAGGGGAAGGGGCGCCCCAATTTTGTTTTTGCCCGGAAGGGCGCAACCCCTGCGCCCCGCTTTGATAAGGATGTCTCGTGTCGCAAATACCGGAAAACGCCGATGGGCCCATGTTCGATGCCTTCGGCCGCCCACCTGTTCCCGATCTGGTGGTGCCCAGGGCCATCCTGCCCTTCCATCTGGATGAAAGGCCGGTACGTGGCCGCCTGGTGCGCTTGGGGCCGCTGGCGGATGCCCTCCTTCGCCGCCATGATTATAGACCTGAGGTCGCAAAACTCGCCGGTGAGGCGATGGCGCTGGCCGCGGGGCTGGCCGCCGCGTTGAAGTTCGAAGGCTCCTTCAGCTTGCAGGCCAAGGGCGATGGCCCGCTTTCCATGCTGCTGGCGGATTGCACCAATGCAGGGGCGCTGCGCGGCTATGCCAAGCTGAATGAGGAAAGATTTGCGGGCCTCGAGACGCCTTCTACTGCCGCGCTGCTCGGCAAGGGGTATCTGGCATTCACTTGCGACCAGGGGCCCGATATGGACCGTTACCAGGGCATTGTAGCCATTGAAGGCGAGACGCTGACCGACATGACAGGTGAGTATTTCCGTAATTCGGAACAGCTTGATACCTACTTGAAGCTCGCCTGCGAAGAAACGCCCGCTGGTTGGCGTGCTTCCGCGCTGGTGCTTGAACGCGTGGCAGGTGCCGGCGGGCTCGAACAACAAATGGATCAGGAAGAACAGCAGGAAGCCTGGCAGACCGCGACCATCCTGGCGCGTACCATCAGCACGCAGGAATTGCTGGATGATACGCTTTCGGGTGAACAGGTGCTGCACCGGCTTTTCCATGCTGAAGGGCTACGGCTGGACCGCCCAAGGCCGCTTTCCTATGGCTGCCGCTGCTCTCGGGACCGGTTGCTGAATGTTCTCGGCGGTTTCAGCAACGATGATCTGGACCACATGGCCGATGAGGGAACCATCACCATGACCTGCGAATTCTGCAATTTCGATTTTCGTTTTGATCGCGCCACGCTCCCGGTGCGTAACGCAGGAAATTGACCATGGCTTTGCTGACCAAACGCCGCGCCTTCCTCGCACTTCCTTTGCTGGCCGCCTGCGCAAATGAACAGCCAGCGGGGCCTTTCGTGCCGCCAGGGCCGCCAAGCTACGGGCATTTGACTCCGCTTCGGCTCAAGGTCGGTACGCTTGAAATCCAGGAAGCCAGCAGCGGCACGGCCTTCCTTGTGGATCAGTCAGCGCCGCTTCAGCCGGCCGATGTGATGCTGCGTATGGCGCGGGACCGCCTCAGCGCAGCCGGAGGCCCAGGCAAGGCGCGTTTCCTGATCCAGACTGCAAGCCTTACCCGGGAGGGCGGCGCATCGGGCGGTGTTTTCAGCCCAGCATCCGAGACTTTCCGCTGCGTCATGCGCTGCCAGGTGGAGATTATCTCCCCCGAAGATGCCATCCTTGCCAGCGCCTCAGCCGAGGCTACGCGCGCCGCTACCGGACCGGTGCGTGATGCCGGGGAAAGGGCAGCATTGGCGGAACGCGCGGTGAAATTGGCCGGGCAGGATATGAATGTCGAATTCGAATTTCAGGTGCGGCGGCATTTGCGCAATTGGCTGCAATTGGTGGCCGCACCCGGCGAAAGCCTGCCGCAACCCGTTGAGCGTGAAGCCCTGCCGCGTTCGTAAAATTGTTGAATGGAAGAAAGTAACAGCATGACAGACCATCCCCTGATGCAGGAAATAGCACCCATCCTGCCCGAGTTGATCGCGATCAGAAAAGACATCCACGCCCATCCGGAATTGGGCATGGAGGAAACCCGCACCGCGGCGCTGGTGGCGGCACGGTTGCGCAGCCTTGGCATTGAAACTGTGGAAGGTGTTGGTCGCATGGGCGTGGTTGGCACGCTGCGCGGCAAGCGCCCAGGCCAAGGGGCGATTGGGCTCCGCGCCGATATGGATGCGCTGGCGCTGACGGAAGCGACCAATCTTCCCTATGCGTCGCAACACGCGGGGAAGATGCATGCCTGCGGGCATGATGGGCATACCACCATGCTGCTGGGTGCCGCGCAGATTCTGGCGCAGAATCGCGATTTCGCCGGCACGGTGCATTTCATTTTCCAGCCCGCCGAAGAAGGCCGTGGCGGCGCACGCGCCATGCTGGATGATGGGCTGTTCGAACGTTTCCCCTGCGATGCGGTCTATGGCATGCACAATATGCCAGGCCTACCGCTTGGCCATTTCGCGCTTTGCGACGGCCCCATGATGGCCGGTTCCGGGCGCTGGAAGGTGCAGTTTCGCGGCACGGGCGGCCATGGCGGCAATTCACCCCATTTGGCGAGTGACATCACTGTCGCGCAGGCGAATTTCATCACAGCGCTACAAAGCATTGTCAGCCGCAATGCGCCAGCGCTCGAAAGCGTGGTGATCAGCGTTGGGCATATCTCTGGCGGGTCCGTGGATGCGCTGAATGTGATGCCCTCAGAAATCCTCGTGGGCGGCACGATGCGCGCCTTCAATCCCGCCATGCAGAAGTTGCTGGATGATCGCATGCGCGAAGTGGCGGAACTCACCGCCCGCATGCAGGGCGCGAGCGCCGAGGTGACGCTGTGGTGGGGTGCCGCGCCGCTGATCAATCACACGCGGGAGACCACCATTATGGCGGACACCGCCCGCGCCTTGGTGGGTGATGGCGCGGTGAATGACCAGATGACACCGGTGACGGGCGGCGAGGATTTCGCCTTCATGCTGCAAGCCAAACCAGGGGCTTTCGTCTTCATGGGCAATGGCACCGCGCCCGATGGCAAGGTGCATGCGCTGCACACACCAAAGTATGATTTCAACGATGCGGCCCTGCCCCATGGTGTGGCCTTTTGGGTCAATCTGGTGCGGCAGGAGATGTAGAATTCAGCCGTTCATTGGTCTTGAAGGGCTGATCCGCAGCTTGGCGGCGCAGCTTTCATGTCTCAGTTGCGACGACAAGGGGGCTTGATGCCTGCCCCCTGTCCTCATGACTTGCGCTACTGCGGCTGAATGCCCGCCGCGCGCACCACAATCGCCCAGCGATCCACCTCGGCGCGCACCAGCCGCGACAGCGCTTCCGGCCCCATCTGGTCCGCCGCTGCGGGGATGGAGCCCAGATCCTCGATCCGCTTGCGGATGGCAGGGTCATTCAGCGCAGCGCGCAAAGCCTCATCCAGCTTCTGCACCACGGGCGCGGGCGTGCCGCGCGGTGCGAAAATCGCGTTCCAGCCTTGGAAGATATAGTCAGGCACCCCGGCTTCGGGCGCGGATGGCACGCCCGGCGCATTGGGGTTGCGCGTAGTGGCGCCCGTCAGCAGGCCACGCATGGTGCCGGCCTGGATTTGCGGCACGGCGGCGGGTGCCAGGAGGCAGGCGCTATCCACCTGCTGAGCCACAATATCATTCAAAGCGGGGCCTTCGCCGCGATAGGGGATTTCGTTCATCCGCGCGCCGGTCAAATGCGTGAACAGCGAACAGGCCAAATGATTGGTGGAACCGATCCCCGCATTGGCATTGGAAACCTGGCCCGGATTGGCGCGGACTCGCGCCAGGAATTCCTGCATGTTCTGCGCCGGGAAGCCATTGCGCACCACGAAAAACAGCGGCGTGCCGGCAATCAGCCCAATCGGCTGCAATTCGCGCGGATCATATTGGATGGACCGATAAATCGAAGGCGCGGCTGAATGGCTGCCAAGGCTTCCGACCGTCAGCGTATAGCCATCCGGTGCCGCTTGCGCGCCGCGCGCCCCGCCAATGGTGCCGCCAGCGCCCGAGACATTTTCCACCGTGACGCGCTGGTTCAGCGTCTTCATCATGTGGTCCGCCACGATGCGCGCCAGCACATCGGTGGCACCCCCTGGGGCGAAGACCACAAGCATATTGATGGGGCGATTGGGAAAATCCTGCGCGGCGGCGGGCTGCGCCAAGCCAAGGAACAGCGCGGCCAGGGCCGCCAAAAGACGCTTCATGATGTTTCCTCCCGTTGGGCACTCTGGCGGGTTTGTCCCGTTCTGCCCCGAACATGGAAGCTTCTCCGCGCCCCCGCCGTCAAGCGCCACCCCTTGCGCCGCTGCGGCTGGCGTTTCAGGGTCTCCCCCAGCCAGACCACAGGAGAACCCCATGCTGCCGCCGCGCGAGAAAATGACCATCTGCTTCGCCCATGTCGCCTATCGCTTTGCCGATCGCTTTGCGCTGCGCGGTGCCGGGATTGATTTCTTTGAAGTGCGCAACCGGGATGATCTGGATGCGCGGATTGCAGGCGCCGATGTGCTGGTCTGTTCCGGGCTTTGGCGGAATGATTTGCCGAAGCTCTCGCCCCGCTTGCGCTTTGTGCAATCCGCCAGCGCCGGGACGGATCAATATGACCGCGACGTGATGCGCGCGGCGGGTATTCGGCTGGCCAGTGCCCAGGGCTGCAATGCCAATGCCGTCAGCGAACATGCTATTTCGCAAATTCTGGCGATTCTCCGCCGCATTCCGGAAGCGCGCGACAATCAAGCCAAGCGCTTCTGGCGAGGCATGATGGGCGATTTCGCCAAGCGCGAGGATGAAGCCGGCGGCAAGACAGTGATTGTGGTGGGCACGGGCCGCATTGGCGGGCGCATTGCCCGCATCTGTAAGGCTTTGGATATGCATGTGATCGGCGTGCGCCGCGATGCTTCAGCTGGCGCCAATGGCGCGGATGAGGTGCATTCCTTCACGAACCTAGCGGCCCTTCTGCCGCGCGCGGATTTTGTTGTGCTGGCCTGCCCACTGACGGATGAAACGCGCGGGCTGATTGGTGCTGCCGCGCTTGCCGCCATGAAACCAACTGCGCATCTCGTGAATGTCGCGCGCGGGCGTGTGGTGGATGAACCCGCGCTGATCACGGCCTTGCAGGCCGGGCGTATTGCCGGCGCTGCCTTGGATGTAACGGTGGATGAACCGCTGCCGGAAGCAAGCCCGCTTTGGACCATGCCCAATGTGCTGATCACGCCCCATACAGGTGGCGAGACGCATAAATACGAAGACAATGTGCTGGACATGATGATGGAAAACCTGAACCGGCAATGGCGTGGCGAAACCGCCTTGTTCAACCAGATTGTTTGAGGGCTGACGCATGTCCACACGTGAAGGCGCGCTATCCCGCGCCGCGACTTTCTTCGATGATGGCAGCTACAAGAAATTGCTGACCGATCTTGTCGCCATCCCCTCCACCGCGCAGGAACCAG
>JAPLOJ010000142.1 GCA_026400795.1 Alphaproteobacteria bacterium | reverse complement strand
TCCGTATTGCCTGTCTTTGAAGAATTGAACGGCTTGCTGTTCTACCCGGTGCAGTATGAAGGCGAAGAACAATCACGCAATGTCTTCTACACCGGCGCGGCGCCGAACCAGCAGGCGATTCCGGCGGTTGAATATTTGATGTCGAAGGATGGTGGTGAGGCGCGCCGCATTGCGCTGCTCGGCACCGATTATGTCTATCCGCGCACCACCAATCGCATTCTGCGCGCCTTCCTGAACAGCAAGGGTATCGCGGATGCCGATATCATGGAAGAATATACGCCCTTCGGCCATTCCGATTGGCAGGGCATTGTGGCGCGCGTGAAGCGCTTTGCCGGCGAAGGCAAGCGCACCGCGATTGTGTCCACGATCAATGGCGATGCGAATGTTCCTTTCTATCGGGAACTCGGCAATCAGGGGATCAAGGCGGAAGACATTCCATCCGTCGCTTTCTCGGTCGGTGAAGAAGAATTGGCCGGCATTGATACCAAGCCGCTGGTCGGCCACCTGGCCGCTTGGAATTACTTCATGAGCGTGGATAGCCCCGCCAATACGGAATTCAAGGCGCAGTGGCAGGCCTTCATCAAGAACCCGCGCCGCGTGACGAATGACCCGATGGAAGCAACCCTTGTTGGCTTCAGGATGTGGGCGCAGGCGGTGGCGAAGGCCGGCACCACGGCGGTGGATCCGGTGCGTGAGGCAATGTATGGCCAGAAGGTGGATGCGCCTTGCGGCTATACGCTCGAAATGCACCGCAACCATCATTTGTCCAAGCCCGTGATGATTGGCGAAGTGATGGAAAACGGCCAGTTCAATATCGTCTGGAAGACATCCGGGCCGATTATTGCCGAAAACTGGTCTCCCTTCATTCCTGAAAACGCGAATCGTCGTCGTTAATCGGTTGGGGGCGGTGGTTCTCGCTACCGCCCCAAACTTTCCATGAAAAATCTGATTCTTACGCTGCTGCTGGTGCTGGGCCTGGCGCCCATGTGCTTGGCGCAGGATGACTTCAGCGCGACCGCGCTACGGCTTGGTGGCGGCTTTGGAGAACAGGCTGAAGCGGTTGAAAAACTCGGCCTGAGCGGTGACCCGCGCGCGCTGCCGCTATTGCAGGCGCTGGCCGATGGCATGGCAAACTTACGCGCATGGCCGATGGCGCACTTCTTCTTGGTGAGGCTGATGCGCTGACAGGTGCGCCCGCCAATGCCGCGGGTGCCAGCCCTGTGCGGATCAACAATCGCGTGCGCGCGGCGCTACGCATTGCGCTTGGGCGCTTGCAGATTGTCTCCCCCGATCCGGCGGAGCGCTTGCGCGCCGCTGATGGGATTTTGCGCAGCCGCAGCGCGCAGGATTTGCCCCTTTTGGATGCGGCCCTCGCGCGTGAAACCGTGCCGCGCATTCGCGAAAGGCTGGTTTTGGCGCAGGGCGCGGCGCGGCTTGCTTCGGATGATGAGGCGCTGAAGCGCGCCGGCATTGAAAGCCTTGGCGCTTCTGGGTTCGAGGCAGCGCGGACAGTGCTGTTGGAAGCGCGCGCGGGTAATGCAGCGCTGGCCGAGGCGATTGATGCGGCGGTCGCGCGCATTGATCGGCAACTGGCCTTTCGCCGCGCTGGCGAATTGCTGTTCCAGGGGCTGTCGCTGGGATCAGTATTGTTGCTGGCCGCACTTGGTCTGGCGGTCACCTTTGGTGTCATGGGCGTGATCAATATGGCGCATGGCGAATTCGTCATGCTCGGCGCCTATACGACCTTTCTGGTGCAGGAAGCCTTGCGCGGCACCCCCCTGGCGCCTTGGGCGCTACAGCTTGCGGTTCCCGCGGCTTTTCTGGTGACGGCGCTTTTGGGCGCGGCGATGGAACGCGGGCTGATCCGGCATCTTTATGGTCGCCCGCTTGAAACCTTGCTGATGACCTTTGGCGTTGGCATGGTGTTGCAGCAGTCGGTGCGGCTGATCTTTGGCGCGCAGAACAGGGAAGTTTCAAGCCCCGCTTGGATGCAGGGCACGCTGATGCTGCCGGGCGAGATCAGCGTCACGCAAAACCGGCTTTGGATTATTGTCTTTGGTATTGCCGTGCTGCTGCTGGTCATGGCGGCCATTCGCTTCACGCGCTTCGGGCTTGATATGCGTGCTGTGGTGCAGAACCGGCGCATTGCCGCCACGATGGGTATCCGCACCGGGCGCGTGGATGCGCTGACCTTTGCTTTCGGATCAGGCATTGCCGGCATGGCGGGCGTGGCGTTGTCTCAGATTGACAATGTCTCCCCCAATCTCGGCACGGGCTATATTGTAGATAGCTTCATGGTGGTGGTGTTTGGCGGTGTCGGCAGCCTGGCGGGCACGCTGATTGGCGCGCTCACGCTTGGCGTCGTGAATAAATTGCTGGAGCCCTATGCAGGGGTAGTGCTGGCCAAGGTTGCCGTGCTGGTCGGCATTATGCTGTTCATCCAGCGCCGGCCGAAGGGGCTTTTCGCGCTCAAGGGTCGGGCGGCGGATCAATGACCATGCCTGGTATTTCTGCCTTACGCTTCAATCTGCGCCTTGGGCTGGTGGTGCTGATTTTCGTGCTGCTTCTGCTGCCGCCCGTGCTGAATGCGCTGCCGGCAGGCCATCCGCTGCGGATTTCGGATTTTGTTGTGGCCGTAACCGGCAAATGGATCTGCTACGCGATCCTGGCGCTTTCGATTGATCTTGCTTGGGGTTATGCGGGTATCCTCAGCCTGGGTCATGGCGCCTTTTTTGCGCTTGGTGGCTATGCCATGGGCATGCATCTGATGCGCATGATCGGCAATCGCGGTGTTTATGGCCATCCGGTGTTGCCGGATTTCATGGTGTTTCTGGGCTATAAGGAATTGCCCTGGTATTGGCTGGGGTTCGAGTATTTCCCCTTTGCCATGCTGATGGCGCTTCTGGTGCCAGGCGCGCTGGCGGGGCTGGTTGGCTGGCTTGCCTTTCGCAGCCGCATCACCGGGGTTTATCTTTCCATCATCACCCAGGCCATGACCTATGCGCTGATGCTGGCCTTCTTCCGCAATGATATGGGCTTTGGCGGCAATAATGGTTTTACGGACTTCAAGGATTTGCTTGGCGTGCCGCTCAATACACCCAGCGCGCGCGCTGGGCTGTATCTGGCAGCCCTTGGCGCTTTGCTGATCACGCTGCTGATTTCAGCCTACACCGTGCACTCCAAATTCGGGCGGTTGCTGATTGCCATTCGCGATGCGGAAAGCCGCGTGCGCTTTCTGGGGTATGATGTCACGGCCTTCAAGCTGTTTGTCTTTGTGCTTTCTGCCATGATGGCGGGGCTGGCGGGCGCGCTTTACGTGCCGATTGTGGGCATCATCAATCCGGGCGAATTCAGCCCGGGTAATTCGATTGAAGCCGTGGTCTGGGTTGCCTTTGGCGGGCGTGGCACGCTGATTGGCGCGATCCTCGGCGCCTTTTCGGTCAATGCGCTGAAAACCTGGCTGACCTCCTTTGCACCGGATCTTTGGCTGCTGGTGCTGGGCGCCTTGTTCATCATCGTCACGCTATTCCTGCCGCGCGGGCTGATCGGCCTCGGCTGGAGGCGCCGGTCATGAAGAAGGGAGCGAGCCTTTATCTGGATGGCATTACCGTCACCTTTGATGGTTTTCGTGCGCTGAATAATCTTTCGCTGATCGTGGAACCGGGGGAGCTCCGCGCCGTGATCGGCCCCAATGGCGCGGGCAAGACCACCATGATGGATGTGATCACGGGCAAGACGAAGCCAGATAGCGGCACCGCCCGCTTTGGCGATCATGACCTGACCAGGCTGGATGAAACCCGTATCGCCAATCTTGGCATTGGGCGGAAATTCCAGAAGCCCACCATGTTTGACGCGCTGACCGTGTTTGAAAACCTTGAACTCGCGCTTAAGGCGCCGCGCGGCACCTTGGCCGCCTTGCATTGGCGGCTCAGTGGCGAAGCACGCGACAGGATTGAGGAAGTCATGGCCGAGACAGGCCTGATGGACCGCGCCAAGGATCGCGCCGGCATCCTTTCCCACGGGCAGCGCCAATGGTTGGAAATCGGCATGCTGCTGATGCAGGACCCGGAATTGCTGCTGGTAGATGAACCTGTTGCCGGCATGACGGATCAGGAAACCGAACACACCGCCGAATTGCTCCGCCGCATCGCGGGCAAGCATAGCGTTGTGGTGGTGGAACATGATCTGGAATTCGTCCGCGCCTTGGGGCGCAAGGTGACGGTGCTGCATGAAGGATCGGTGCTATCTGAAGGGCCGATCGAACAGGTGCAGGAAGACCCGCGGGTGATTGATGTCTATCTGGGGCGCTGATCCATGATGATGGCCAAAGGCATTGAGCTTTCCTACGGCGCCTCGCTCTGCCTGCGCGGCGTTGACCTGGTGGCGGAGCCTGGGCGCATCACCTGCGTGCTTGGGCGGAATGGCGTTGGAAAATCATCGCTGATGCGCGCGATCATGGGGCTTGAACGGGTCTCGGCTGGCAACATCACCTGGGAAGGGCGCGATATCACGCGCCTGGCCCCCGCCGAACGCGCCCGCGCCGGCATTGGCTATGTGCCGCAGGGGCGGGAGATTTTCCCCTTCCTGACCGTGCGCGAAAATCTGGAAACAGCGCTCGCCGCCGCCCCGCGCGGTTCGGGCGTGCCCGATGATGTGTTTGATCTCTTCCCGATCCTGAAAAACTTCCTCAAGCGGCGCGGGGGCGATCTTTCCGGCGGGCAGCAGCAGCAGCTTGCCATTGCCCGCGCGCTGACCGCCCGGCCCCGCCTGCTGATCCTGGATGAACCGACCGAGGGCATTCAGCCCAATGTCATCAAGGATATCGCCCGCGTGATTGCGCTTCTGGCCAAGGAACGCGGCATGGGGGTGATCCTGGTGGAACAATATTTCGACTTCGCCCGGGAATTGGCCGATTCCATTTCCGTCATGGTGCGGGGCGAAGTCGCCCTGGCCGGCCCGACGGCTGATTTGCCGCGCGAGAATGTCCTGAAACTCTTGACCGTATAGGGGCGCCGCCGCCCGGGCTTGCGCCCGGCGCCAGCTTTGCGCAGGGTGCGGTTCTCTTGCAGGATACCTCGCAGCACCATGCCTGATATTTCGGAACAAACCCTGATCCCCGCGCCGCTTGGCGTGGTTTGGCCCTTGCTGAGCGACCCGGCCGAGGTCGCGGCCTGTATCCCCGGCGCGCAACTGGCACCCTCGACCGGGGATGGGCTCTGGCGCGGTTCCATTAAGGTGAAATTCGGCCCGACCACGGCGGCGTTTCGCGGTGAAGCGAAGCTTGATTACGACCATGATGCGCATCGCTGCAGCATTGAAGGGCGGGGGATTGATCAGCGCGGCGCATCACGCGCGCTGGCGAATGGGGAAGTGCTGGCGGCGGCGGAAGGGAATAGCACCAGGCTGACCGTCAATGGCAGCTTCACCGTGACCGGGCCTTTGGAGACCTTCGCCAATGCCGGCGGCGTGCATGTTGCGCGCGCGCTTTTGGCGGAATTTGCGAATAACATGGCGAACCGCGCCATGGCTGCCGCGCCGGCAGCCGCACCCACGGCTTCGGACAACGGGGCGGATGCGCCCTCGATGACGGCGGCACCAGCCGCGCCCCCTGCCCCGCCGCCACCGGCGCCGACGGCGGAGATCAATGCTTTCGGCCTGCTCTGGCGGGCCTTTCTATCCTGGATCAGCAGTCTTTTCGGTAAAGGGAAAAACTAACCATGGCAGCGCCCAAGCTATCAGACGTTCTGGCAACCGTTTTCGCGCAAGAAGGCTGCGATACGCTTTTCACCCTGATGGGTGATGCGAATATGTATTGGACGGAGGCGATGCAGCGCCAGCCGGGGATGAACATCATCCACGCCCGGCATGAACATTGCGCTGTTGCCATGGCAGACGCTTACGCACGCGCCACCGGCAAGGTCGGTGTGGCTTCCACCACCTGCGGGCCGGGCTTCACGCAAATCATGACCGGGCTTGCCATTGCCGCGCGCGCCAATACGCCGATGGTGGTGTTTGCGGGCGATTCGCCCATCGCCGCGCCCTATTACATCCAGCAGATTGATATGGCGCCGCT
>JAPLOJ010000228.1 GCA_026400795.1 Alphaproteobacteria bacterium | reverse complement strand
GAAGCGGTTTCCGCGCTGCTCGGTTAAGTCCGGGTGCGCGGCAGGAAGCGTGCGTGCAGTTTCGCCTTGAATGTCATGAGGTGCTGGAAAGCACCTCAACGCTGTTGAAGCAACGCGCCGAGGCCGGGGCAGCCGAAGGGCTTGCCATCCACGCGCTCCGCCAAAGCGCGGGCAGGGGAAGGCAGGGCAGGGGCTGGGATAGCCCTGCGGGTAATCTCTATATCTCCGTGCTGCTGCGTCCCGCCGTGCCGCTGCGGGAGGCTCCGCAATGGTCCTTTGTGGCGGCGGTGGCCTTGGTGGAAACGCTCAAACCTCTTTTGCCAAAAGCCGCACAACCCACGCTGAAATGGCCGAATGACCTGCTTTTGGATGGCGCCAAGACCGCAGGCATTCTGGTTGAAACCGGTGTGGCGGCAAACCATGAGCTCGATTGGATATGCATTGGCATTGGCGTGAATATCGCCAGCAAACCAAGCCTGCCGGACCGCGCCACTTCCTGCCTTGCGGAATACCTGCCCGACCCGCCCGCGCGGGAGATCTTGGCCGTACAGCTGCTGCGAAACCTGGCGCACTGGCATGATCTGCGCCTTGCCCAAGGCTTCGCGTCCATCCGCGATGCCTGGTTGCGCCATGCGCCCGCCATGGGCGCGCCGGTATCGGTAAAACGCGATGGTGCGCTCATGGAAGGCAGCTTCGCCGGGCTATCGCCCGAAGGTGGGTTGCTGCTTGCCAAAGGCCGCGAAGTCCAGCTTATTCTAGCCGGGGAGATCATTTGACCCATGCTACTCGCTATTGATGCCGGCAATACCAATGTCGTTTTCGCGGTCCATGACGGCGCGGAATGGCGCGGGCGCTGGCGCATTGCCACGCGCCCGGACCGCACTTCAGATGAATATGCGGTCTGGCTGCTGACGCTGTTTCAACACGCCGGCTTGAAGCCCAATGACATCCTGCGCTGCGTCATCGGCACGGTGGTGCCGGCCGCACTCTACAATCTGCGCCGGCTTTGCCGTGAATGGATGGATTGCGAACCGCTGATCGCGCGCGCGCCGCTCGATTGGGGTTTTGATATTCGCGTGGATCGGCCGGAAGAAGTCGGCGCTGACCGCTTGCTGAATGCGCTCGCCGCACATACCCGCTATGGCGGTCCGTTGATTGTGATTGATTTCGGCACTGCCACCACTTTCGATGTGGTGCATAGCGATGGGTCCTATCTGGGGGGTGCCATTTCGCCCGGCATCAATCTTTCCATCGAAGCACTGCATAAGGCGGCTGCCCGGCTGCCGCGCATTGGCATTGGTCGCCCGCAATCCGTGATCGGACGCGCGACCGTACCCGCCATGCAATCCGGCATCTATTGGGGCTATGTCGGCCTGGTGGAGGGCATTGTATCGCGCATCAAGGCGGAATATGGCGGGCCCATGAAGGTCATCGGCACGGGCGGCCTTGCCCCCCTATTCGCCGAAGGGACCCTTGTCATTGAAAGAACCGATCCCGACATAACCCTAGAAGGGTTGCGCCTGCTGGCCGAGCGCAATCCTTCTTCTGTCTTCCACCAGAGCGCGCTCCGCGATCCCCTCAGATCGGATTCTGATTAGCACCATGAATGTCATGACTGGCGATCTTGCCTTTATCCCGCTGGGCGGGACGGGTGAGATCGGAATGAACCTTAATGTCTATCGTTGCGATGGCGCCTTGCTGGCGGTGGATTGCGGGCTTGGCTTTGCCGGGCCGGATCAGCCGGAAGCCGATATCATGGTGCCGGACGCGGCCTGGCTTGCCGAAAACCGCAGCGCTTTGCTTGGCCTGATCATCACCCATGCGCATGAAGACCATATCGGCGCGGTGGTGCATTTGTGGCGGCAATTGCGCTGCCCCATCTATGGCACTGCCTTCGTGCTTTCCGTGCTGCGCCGCAAGCTTGGTGAAGCCGGCATGATCCATGAAGTGCGCTTGCTGGAATTGCCCCCGGGCGGGCGCGTGAAGCTTGGCCCCTTTGATTGTGGCTTCATCCCCGTGACCCATTCCATCCCGGAAGCGCAGGCGCTGACCTTGCGAACGCCCTATGGCCTGGTGCTGCATACGGGCGATTGGAAGCTTGACCCCAATCCACTGATCGGCCCACCCACGGATGAAGGCGCCTTCGCCAGGCTTGGCGAAGAAGGCGTGCTCGCCATGGTCTGTGATTCTACCAATGCGCTGGTTGAAGGCCATTCGGGAAGTGAGGCAGAGGTTCGCGCCTCACTCACGGAATTGGTCAAGGGCATCAAGGGACGCATCGCTGTTACCTGCTTCGCTTCGAATGTTGCGCGGCTTGAAAGCATAGCGGTTGCCGGACGCGCGGCGGGGCGGCAAGTGGCGCTGCTCGGGCGGTCGCTTCGGAATATGGAAGCCTCGGCGCGGGAATGCGGCTATCTGAAATCCCTGCCGCCCTTTTTGGATGAAGCAGAAGCGGGCTTCCTGCCCGATGATGAAATCCTGCTGATCTGCACCGGCAGCCAAGGCGAACCCCGTTCCGCCATGGCGAAGATCGCGGAAGACAAGCACCCGGCCATTGCGCTTGGCGAAGGGGATACGGTGATCTTTTCCTCCCGCCAGATACCGGGGAATGAGGTCGCGATTCAGCGCGTGCAGGATGGGTTGGTGCGCCGTGGTTGCCGCCTGATTACCGATGAACAGGCCATGGTGCATGTGTCCGGCCACCCGGCGCGCGAAGAACTGCGTCGCCTTTACGCGCTGGTAAAACCGCGCATTGCGGTGCCGGTGCATGGCGAATGGCGGCACATGCAGGAACATGCGGATCTGGCGCGCGCCACGGGCGCCAAGCCGGTATTGTTGAATGATGGCGATGTGCTGCGCCTATCCGGCAATCGGGCTGAGGTGATTGAAGCCGTACCCACTGGCCGCCTTGCCGTGGATGGTGACCGGCTTTTGCCCTTGGATGGCGATGTCATCGCCGCGCGTCGGCGCATGATGTTCAATGGCGTGGTGCTGGCATCCGTAGCTCTTGACCGGCAGGGCAAGGTGCTGGGCGATCCCGTGATCACGGCCCCCGGGCTTTTCGCCGAGCAGGACCCCGAACCTGGGCTGGTTGCTGCCGAGCTTCGCCGCAGCATTGCCGATCTGCCAGCGGGGCTGCGCGATGATGATGAAACGTTGCGCGAATCGCTGCGCGCCGCCTTGCGCAAGGCTTTGGGGCGGCGTTTCAAGAAGCGGCCTAATGTCGAAATCCACGTGATCAGGGTTTGAGCCATGTCGGTCTTCACCGGCGTCATTGTCTATCTGCTGATCTGGTGGCTGGCGCTGTTCTGCGTGCTGCCCATCGGCACGCGCCCCGATTCCCAGGGCAAGATGGAAGAAGGCGGCTGGCGCGGCGCGCCGCAAAAGCACCTGATGGGCTGGAAGTTGCTCGGCACCACGGCGCTTGCAGCGGTGATTTGGGGGGCGGTTTGGTGGCTGATTGAAAGCGAATGGCTTTCTTTCCGGACCGGAATTCTCTCAATGCCCACCAATTAAGCGAAAAACCGACCTGGGGGTCGGTTTTGCCTTATGTCCGGGCAATGTTAGTCTGGTAGCCGCTTTTTTGACCTTGCTGTTGGCTCTTTTTGGTTGAGCCTTCGAAGCTGGTCCGCCATCCTACAGATCGAGAGGGAGATTGGTTTCTTCCTCTGCCGTGTGACTGGCGTTTCCTCCCTAAACTTAGGCCGCTGCCTGATGGTGGCGGCCTTTTCTTTTTTAAATGTTTGTGACGCTGAGTTGCAAGCACAAAAATGCCATAAACCAGCCGGAAATGACGATTTGGTGCGCTGCACAATAATTCGGTGTTACTTTATTGCGTGGGCGGGCAGGTGATTCCCCAAAAACCTCTTCTGGATTAGGGTGCGGCCCCCAGCGACCTAAGATCAAAGGAATAGACCCTTGCGCCTCACTCGCGCCTTTCTGCCGACACTCAAGGAAACCCCGGCCGAGGCGCAAATCGCCTCTCATCGCCTCATGCTGCGTGCGGGGCTGATTCGCCAGACCTCGGCGGGCATTTATGCCTGGCTGCCGGCGGGGCTGCGCGTGCTGCGCCGCGTTGAACAGATTGTCCGCGAAGAACAGGACCGCGCCGGGGCGCAGGAAATCCTGATGCCGACAATCCAGCCGGCGGAGCTTTGGCGCGAAAGCGGGCGCTATGATGATTACGGCAAGGAAATGCTCCGCATCCGTGACAGGCATGAACGCGAAATGCTGTTCGGCCCGACCAATGAGGAAATGGTCACGGATATCTTCAAGCAATTCGCCAAATCCTACCGCGATTTGCCGCGCAACCTTTATCACATCCAGTGGAAATTCCGCGATGAAGTGCGGCCACGTTTTGGCGTGATGCGTGGGCGCGAATTCCTGATGAAGGATGCCTATTCCTTTGATCTAACCAAGGAAGCCGCGCAGCATTCCTATCGGCAAATGTTCCTGGCCTATCTGCGCACCTTTGCGCGCATGGGCCTGAAGGCCATTCCGATGCGCGCTGATACGGGGCCGATTGGCGGCAACCTGTCGCATGAATTCATCATCCTGGCCGAGACCGGCGAAAGCCAGGTTTTCGTGAGCCGCGATTTGCTGGAACGCGATGTGCTGGCGGAAGCGCCGGATTACGACAGCGATCTGACCGCGCAGGTGGATTTCTGGACCAGCCATTACGCCGCGACCGAAGAAATGCATGACGAAGCCGCCTGGGCCGCACTTGCCGAAGACAAACGCGTTTCCGCACGCGGCATTGAAGTGGGCCATATATTCTATTTCGGCACCAAATATAGCGCTGCCATGGGCATGGCGGTGACGGGGCCGGATGGCAATGCAGTAATCCCGGAAATGGGCAGCTATGGCATTGGCGTGTCGCGCCTGGTGGGCGCGCTGATTGAAGCCAATCATGATGAGGCCGGCATCAAATGGCCGGATGCGGTCGCCCCCTGGGCTGCCGCTATTCTCAATCTCCGCCCCGGTGATGGGCCGACCGATGCGTTGTGTGAGGCGCTTTACGCGCGGCTTGGCGATGACAGTGCGGTCTATGATGACCGCGCCGTGCGCGCTGGCGAGAAATTTGCCGATGCAGATCTGATGGGCTTTCCCTGGCAGGCCATTATCGGCCCGCGCGGCGCCGCTGCTGGCCGTGTGGAACTGAAGCGCCGCATGACCGGTGAGCGTGAGGAGGTTTCGCTCGAAGACGCCATCACCCGCATCAAGGGCGGCTGAGCCAGCATGTTCAACGCCTTTGAGCGTATGGTCGCCTTCCGCTATTTGCGCGCGCGGAAGGGGGAGCGTTTCGTCTCCGTCATCGCGATCTTCTCGCTGGTGGGGATCGCGCTTGGCGTTGCCACGCTGATCATTGTCATGAGCGTGATGAATGGCTTTCGTCATGAATTGCTCGGGCGCATTCTGGGGCTGAATGGTCATCTTGGCGTCTATGCGGTGGGTACTTCCTTCACCGATTTTGACGATGTGGCGGCGCGCATTCGCGGCATTCCAGGTGTCGTCTCGGCCACCCCTATTGTGGAAGGGCAGGTGCTCATCACGTCTGATTCCGGCGGCGCGGCGGGTGGGCTCGCGCGCGGGATCAGGCCGGATGATTTGCGCGCACGTCCCTTGATCGCTGATGGCATAAGGCTCGGTAGTCTTGATGCCTTTGAAGGCGAGGATGCGATCATCATTGGCCGCCGCCTTGCTTCCCGCTTGCGTGTATCGGTTGGTGATAATGTCAGCCTGGTCTCACCGCAGGGCCGCACCACGGTGTTTGGCACGGTGCCACGCGTGCGCGCTTATCGTGTGGTGGCGCTGTTTGATGTCGGCATGAATGAATATGACAGCAGCTTTGTCTTCCTGCCGCTGGAAGCCGCGCAGCTTTATTTCCAACAGCGCGATGCCGCGACGCAGATCGAGGTTTTCGTGCAGGACCCAACCAGGCTGCGCGGTATCACGCGGCAGATTCAGGAAGCCGCGGGCAGCCGGGTGATGGTGCATTCCTGGCAGGATGCCAATTCAAGCTTCTTCAATGCGGTGCAGGTGGAACGCAATGTCATGTTCCTGATCCTGACGCTGATCATCATTGTCGCGGCCTTCAATATCGTCTCAAGCCTGATCATGCTGGTGAAGGATAAGGGGCGCGATATTGCCGTGCTCCGCACCATGGGTGCGACCAAGGGCGCGGTGATGCGCATCTTTCTGTTGTGCGGTGCTTCCATCGGTGTGCTCGGCACGCTGATCGGCTTTGTGCTCGGCCTGGTTTTCTGCCTCAATATCGAAAGCATCCGGCAATTTCTGCAATCACTCTCAGGCACGGAATTGTTCAGCCCAGAGGTGTATTTCCTCACGCGCCTACCCGCGATCCTTGATTACAATGAAGTGGCGCAGGTGGTGGCGATGGGGCTTGGCCTTTCTTTGCTGGCGACGCTGTATCCTTCCTGGCGCGCCGCGCGCACCGATCCGGTGGAGATGCTGCGCAATGAATGAAGCAACCCTTCGCTTGGCCGCCGTTGAACGCTGCTACCGCACGGAAGCGGGCGAATTACCCGTGTTGCTCGGCGCTGACCTGACGATTACCGCCGGAGAAATCGTGGCCTTGGTCGCCCCTTCCGGCACCGGCAAATCCACTTTGCTTCACCTCGCGGGCTTGCTGGAAAAGCCCGATGGGGGCGAGGTTTTCATTGCGGGCAAGGCGGCCGGTTCGCTTTCGGATGAGGCACGCACCACTATCCGCCGCACCACCATCGGCTTTGTCTATCAATTCCATCATCTGCTGCCGGAATTCACTGCTTCCGAGAACATCATCCTGCCCCAGCTTGCCGCTGGCAAAAGCCGCGCGGAGGCAACGGAGCGTGCCAAGGATTTGCTTGGGATTTTTGGCTTGCAAGCGCGGCTGGGTCACCGGCCTGGCAAGCTATCCGGTGGCGAACAACAGCGCGTTGCGATTGCCCGCGCACTTGCCAATCAGCCGCGGCTGTTGCTGGCGGATGAACCGACCGGCAATCTGGATGTCGCCACATCCGATCGCGTATTCGCTGAATTGCTGGAACAGGTGCGCGGCCAGGGTCTGGCGGCGCTGATTGCGACGCATAACCCTGACCTCGCGCGTCGGATGGACCGGGTGGTGACGCTGCGGGATGGGAAGATCCTCGCGGCGTAAAGACTACCCCAGCAGCAACAGCGCCCCAAACCCCGCAATCGCAGCGCCACCAAAGCGCAACGCGCCAGCATAACGCGCGCTTGCGACACCAAGCGCTGCGCCAAAACCATGCAGCAGCGCAGAACCCGCCAGCATGCCAAGCGCGGTCGGCAGCGCCGCGCTGGCTATCTCACCGCCATGCGCCAAGCCATGCACCAGCCCCGCCACCAGCACCAAGGGCAGCGCCAGGGCAGGGCGGAAGGGCTGCGCCATGGCGAGCATGGCACCGAGCACGATCAGGCTGCCGGCAACCGCCGTTTCAACCACGCCAAAGCCAAGCCCGATCCCGCCAGCCAAGCCAAGCGCAATGCCACCCGCCATGCCAACCAGGAACCCCACCGGCGGCAGCCAGCCGCGCTGCCAGCCGAGCGATGCCGCCCAAAGCCCAATCGCCACCATCGCCGCCACATGATCCGCGCCCATCAGCGGGTGCAGGAAGCCGGCAACCAAGCCGTGCTCATGCCCCGTATGGGCCAGGGCGGGGTTCGCGCCAAAGGCAAGCGCCAGGAAGGGCAGGGCGGTCAGGGCAAGGCGGGGCAGGGACATGGGTGGCTCCGGTAAAATTCCAAATTCCATCCTGATCGGCCAGCGGGCGGCAGGCAAGGGCTTTTGGCTGTGCTAACCTTGCCGCTCACGCGATTCCGGCACGCATGCTGCATGCCCTTTATTCATCTGCCCACGCATTCTGCCTATTCGCTCTCGG
>JAPLOJ010000209.1 GCA_026400795.1 Alphaproteobacteria bacterium | reverse complement strand
CTTCACATCCATATTCTCGAAGACTGCCTCGATCACCAGATCGGCTTCGCCCACGGTTTTTTCGAAATCGGTCGAACCGGTCAGCAGCGCGCGGCGCTTTTCATATTCAGCCTGAGACAAGCGGCCAGACGCGACCGTGCGCTGCCAATTCGCCTCACAACGTTGCAGGCCCTTGGCCAGGGCGTCATCCGCCATTTCCACAATGGTCCCGGGCACGCCGAAATTCGCGGCACTCATGGCAATGCCGCCGCCCATGGTGCCGCCGCCGATCACGACAAGCTTGCCCACAGGCAGCACTTGCGTATCAGCCGGCAGGCCCGGCACGCGCTGCGCTTCGCGTTCACCGAAGAAGATATGGCGCAGCGCCTTGGATTGTTCGCCCGCCACCAGGCTTGCGAATAAATCACGTTCCTTATGTAGGCCTTCCTCAAACGGCAAGGTGAAGGAAGCGCGCACCGCTTCCACACAGCCCTTCGGGCTTTCCTGGCCGCGCGCGCGCTTCAGCAATGCCGCCGCCGCGGCATCAAACGCCGCCATATCCTGGCCCGCGATTTTATCTGTGCGATTGCGCGCCAAAGTGAAATTCTTGGCCAGATTGGCGCGCGCGAAAGCAACCGCACCAACTTCCAGATCGCCTTCAATGATCGCATCCACGAAGCCGAGCTTATGCGCCTCAGCCGCCTTAATCGGGTCGCCGGAGACGATGATTTTCAGCGCCGCTTCCGCCCCGATCAGGCGCGGCAGGCGCTGCGTGCCCCCCGCCCCCGGCACAAAGCCGCGTTTCACTTCCGGCAGGCCGAGATTCGCATCCGGAGCCGCCACGCGCGCATGGCAGGCCAAAGCCACTTCAAGCCCACCACCCAGCGCCGAGCCATGAATGGCGGCGACCGTGAGGCCCGGGAAGCTTTCAAATTCTTCAAAAACTTCAGTCAGCGATGGCGGGACGCGCGGCTTGCCGAATTCGGTCATCTCCGCCCCGGCGCAGAACATGCGCCCCGTGCCGATAATGACCACAGCCTTGGCGCCGGCGGCGCGCGCGGCCTTCATGCCATCATAAAGCCCGGCGCGGATTTCAGTGCGCAGCGTATTTACGGGGGGGTTGGCCAGGCGCAGCACATGCACCTCCCCCATTGCCACATGCTGCACGAATTGATTCTCAGCCAAAGCATCTCTCCCTCATCCAGGCGGGGCCTGGCGCCCCTTTAGGGGTAGTCTCCGGCACTCTGCGCCTAAGGGCAAGCACCCGGTTGCGGGAAAGCGCCGGTCATGCTGCGCTGGCTCCTGAACAATTCAAGCAGGAGAAGCGCCATGTCCTTATTCGATCTGACCGGCAAAGTGGCCGTGGTTACCGGCGGCAGCCGCGGCATTGGCCGGGCGATTTGTGAAAGAATGGCCGAACAGGGGGCGAAGGTGGTCGTCTCCTCCCGCAAAATTGATGCCTGCCAGGAAGTGGTGGATGCCATCAAGGCCAAGGGCGGGGACGCCATGGCCATTGCCTGCAATATCGGGCGCAAGAATGAATGTCAGGCGCTGATAGACCAAACCATCGCCGCCTGGGGCCAGGTGGACATCATGGTCTGCAATGCCGCCATCAATCCGCATTTCGGCCCCGCCGTGACCATGCCGGATGAGATTTTTGATAAGATCATGGCGTCCAACATCAAATCCAATCTCTGGCTGTCGCATATGACCGCGCCCGGCATGGCGGAACGGGGCGGTGGTTCCATCATCATCATTTCGTCCATCGGCGGCTTCCGCGGGTCCCCGGTGCTGGGCGCCTATGCCATTTCCAAGGCAGCCGATATGCAATTGGTACGGAACCTCGCGGTGGAATGGGGGCCGAAAAATGTGCGCGCCAATGCCATCGCGCCCGGGCTGGTGCGGACGGATTTCGCCCGCGCGCTTTGGGAAGACCCCGGCATTTACGCCAAGCGCACCAAGGACACGCCGCTCAAGCGTATTGGGGAACCCGATGAAATCGCGGGGGCGGCAGTGTTCCTGGGCTCCGCCGCCGGGTCCTTCATGACGGGGCAGACGATTGTGATTGATGGTGGCGTTTTGGCTGGCAGCCCCAGTCGTTCGGATGATTGAACGAAATGGACCCCGCCACCCCAGCCACATCCACCTGGCTGACGCAGCCGGTGTAGGAGATTTTCCAGCCAAGTGATCCCACTTGGCTGGAAAAGCCACGGACGCTACTTCACCTCAACGCCATAGATATCCCGCGCCGCATGGGCGGTGATCAGCCCATCCGCGACATCGCGCTTCACCAGTTCCGGATCGCGCGCCTTGGGGTCACCCATGCCGCCGCCGCCTGGCAGTTTCAGCAATAGGCGGCGGCCTTTCGGGATGACCTGAAAGCCTTTTGTCCGCAGCACCGTGCCGTTGGGGTCATTCAACCCAACCCAGCCGCCAGCCCCCTGCCCGCCACCGTCGCGGCCCTTGGGTGGATTTGCGACGCGATCGAAAATCGCATTCACCGCGAATTCTGCATCGCCCTTGGCGCCGATTTCCATGATCTGGCCAAAGCCACCCCGCGTCTTGCCGGCACCTGCCGAATCAGGGCGGAGTTCCTTCTTCCAGAAAATCACGGGTGCGACGTTTTCAGTCGCTTCCACCGGCATGGTGCGCACGCCGGATGGGAAGGCCGTGCCATCCAACCCATCCTTGGTCGGGCGCGCACCGGTGCCGCCGGAATTGAAGGTGATGATTTCAAAATCATCCACCTCAGCTTCCTGACCCGAGACCTGAGAACCACCACGCAGCGGCGGATTCCAAAGCGCCGATGACCCTTCCGCATTCACCCGGTCCGGCACTGCCTGATGCAGGCACCCCATCATCAGATCCGGGATCAGTTGCCCAATCACGTGACGCACACTGACAGGATAAGGGCGCGGCGCATTCAGGATGGAACCTTCGGGGATTTCCATCTCAAACGGCGCCAGGCTCGCCCAATTATTCGGAACTTCAGGGGCGACCACGCATTTGATGCCAAAGCAGGAATAGGCGCGGCAATAGGCGGGCGGCACATTGATGCCGCGGCCGGAAAGCCCCGAAGTGCCTGCATAATCCACGACAATCCGATCCGCATGGATGGTCATGGCGGCCTTCAGCGTCACCGGCGCCTCATACCCATCCGATTTGATATCAGAACGGAAAGTGCCACGCGGCAGCTTGGCGATCTCAATCAAGGTGGCGCGCCGGCTGGCTTCAAAAATATAGTCAGCCAGATCATCCAGACTATCCATCGCGAACTCGTTCATCATTTCGACAAGGCGCTTGGCCCCCGCATCATTGCAGGCACAAAGGGAATAGATATCGCCTTCCAATTCGACCGGCGTGCGCGATCCCGCGCGGATGAAATCGAAAAACGTCTCATTCGGCGCGCCGGCATCAAAGCACTTCACGATCGGGATATAGAGCCCTTCTTCGAAAACGCTGCGCCCTTCAGGGCCCATGCCAAGCCCGCCAATATCAATGATATGCGCGGTATTGGCGAAAAGCCCGACAATCTTGCCGCCACGAAAGGCGGGCGAGACCACGGTCAGG
>JAPLOJ010000396.1 GCA_026400795.1 Alphaproteobacteria bacterium | reverse complement strand
CGCCATAGGCTTCACCAACACGAAGCAAAAGCGCGATCTGCCCCGCCAGATAGGCCTCGCGCAAACGCAAATTGACGAATCCCGGCCCCGCAACTTCGGCGTTTTCCACCATCGGCAGCGCGCCGAGCTTTTCCACCAGCGCCGCGGCAATCTTGGCGGGTGGCAGGCGTGCGGGCTTGGCAATCACCAAGGCGGCATTGGTCGCCATATCGCCATGCGCCGCGTCGCGCGGCGGTTCCACCTGCACGCGCGCCAGGATGTCAGCGGGAAGTTCGGGGTAAAGCGCCACCAGCGCCGCGCGCACCTGTTCCGCCATGGCGGTGAAAACATTTTCGGTCATGGAACTCTCAGCCTGAAATATCGGGGTCGGTCATGCGCCTGTGTTCTTCCAGCGCAAAGCGGTCTGTCATGCCGGCGATATAATCGCAAACCACCAGCGCGGCCTGGGCGGAACCGGCCTCCCCCGCGCGGGCGCGCCAGAGCGGCGGCAGCATGGCGGGCCCGCCATGCAGCAGGCTGAACAGCACCTGCACCACGCGCTTGGATTTCGCCATGGTGCGATTGACGCGCCAATGCCGATACATGCGCTGAAACAGGAAATCGCGGATAACCAAATTGGCGCGCGCCATGTCTTCAGAAAACACCACCATGGGCCTGTCAGCCGCGCGAATATCAGCAACCGTGGCGGGTTTTAGCGCGGCCAGGCGCCGCGATGCCTCGGCGGCCACATCACCCACCATGCGGCTGATCACGCGCCGGATCATCTCCGGCGCCAGGCGATCCAGGGGCGCATCGAGGGCTGCCGCCCGCGCCGCCGCCAGCGCTTCACCAATCACCGGCAGCGCGCCCACCTCTTCCAGGGTGAACAAACCCGCGCGCAGCCCATCATCCAGATCGTGATTGTTATAGGCGATGTCGTCTGCAATGGCAGCGATCTGCGCCTCGGCCGAGGCATAGCTTGTTAGCTCCAGCGCATGGCGCGCATCATATTCGGCGATATAGGGCGAAGGCCGGCGCAAGGGGCCATTATGCTTGGCGAGCCCTTCCAGCGTTTCCCAAGTCAGGTTCAGCCCATCAAAGGCCGCATAGCGCGTTTCCAAATGAGTCACCACGCGCAAGGACTGCGCATTATGGTCAAACCCGCCATAGGGCTTCATCGCCGCATTCAGCGCATCTTCCCCGGCATGGCCGAAGGGCGGATGCCCCAGATCATGCGCCAGCGCCAGTGCCTCGGACAAATCCTCATCGAGGCGCAATAGCCGCGCGATGGACCGCGCGATCTGAGCCACTTCAATGGAATGGGTCAGGCGCGTGCGAAAATGATCGCCCTCATGGTAAATGAAGACCTGCGTCTTGTATTGCAGTCGCCTGAAGGCGGTGGCGTGGATGATCCGGTCCCGGTCCCGCTGAAAGGGTGACCGCGCATCGCCACCCGGCTCAGGGTATAACCGCCCGCGGGAGGTCTCAGGCAGCACCGCATAAGGGGAAAGGTTCATACCGCCCCCTGCCCTTTGGGCTCAATTGTCGCGGTTCTGGCCTGGGCTTGCATGGAAATCGTGGTTTTCCGTCAAAAATCGCGTGACGAAGCGCTGTAACACCCGCCGCGCGCGCCCCGCAATCTTTGGTGATTGGAAGCAGCGCAGAAAATGCCTATATCGTGATCCTGAGGGATGGATCACGATATAGGTTAGTTTGAGCGGCTGATTCACCGCTCCGGCGATTCCGCCTACGCGGATCAGACGCTATGTTAGACTTCAAGGAGTACAAACCATGCCGGATGGCAGCACCAACCCCGCCCAGTTTCGCGTAACCGCCCGCGCCGCCGCGCAGGTGGCCGATATAGCCGTGCGTGAAGGCCGGCCGGATGCGGGGCTCAGGCTTGCTGTGGAAGCGGGTGGTTGTTCGGGCTTTCAGTACAAATTCGGCCTGGAAGACGCGCCCGCGCCCGATGATCTGGTGATTGGCGAAGGCAAGGGCCAGGTTTTCATTGACCCTGTCTCGCTCGATCTGCTGGCGGGGGCCGAGCTTGACTGGGCGGAAGCGCTGATTGTCGCGCATTTCGCCATCAACAACCCGCAAGCCAGTTCCGGCTGCGGCTGCGGTTCTTCCTTCGCGATCGGCTGATCCCCCTGCTTCGTCTTTGCACCTTCAACGTCAATTCCATCCGTGCGCGTGCGGCGCATGTCGCGCGGTTTCTGGAACGGCAACAGCCTGATCTGGTGTTTTTGCAGGAAACTCGCTGCACGGCGGAACAGGTCCCGGCGATGGAATTCTCAGGCCTTGGCTACAAGACCCATGCGGTGGGTCAGACTGGCGGGCGGAATGGCGTGGCCGTGCTCTCCCGCATTCCCTTTGAAGTCCTGGCCGAGGCACTACCCGGTGATCCCGAAGATACCCAGGCCCGCTATATCGAAGTCGCGGCGGCGGGTCTCCGCGCAGCCGGGATTTACCTGCCCAATGGCAATTCCGGGGGTGATGCCGGCTTTGCCTATAAGCTCGCCTGGATGGACCGGCTCCGCGGCGTGGTGCAGGCCCGCCTTGACGCCTTCCTGCCTTTCGCGGTGCTGGGCGACTATAATGTCTGCCCGACCGAGGCCGATCTTGCCCCCGGCGCCCTGCCGGCGACCGATGCGCTGGTGCATCCCGAAAGCCGCGCCCGGTTTCGCGCGCTGGTGCATCTTGGCATGACGGATGCGCTGCGTGCGCTGCAGCCCACCGAGACGCTTTATACCTATTGGGATTACGGCCCAGCCTTTGAAGCCAATCGCGGCCTACGCATTGACCACGCGCTTCTCAGCCCCGAATTGGCCGAGCGCCTCGAAGCCTGCGAGGTAGATATCCCCCCGCGCGCCGAGGCGCAGCCTTCGGATCACACGCCGCTGATCGTCACCCTGCGGGAAACCTAACGAAGCATCCGCCCCGGCCCGGCCTGCGCGACCACCATGGGCCGACCCACCGAGGCAATCGGGGCAGAGCGATAGGCATCAAGCCCACGTCCCGGCGAAGCGCCACCCGATGCCCCACCCAGCGCGCCCCCGCCACCCTCCAAGGGAATAACCCGCGCGCGTTCCATGCGGTTACTGAGCGAAATCCCACCCGCGCTGGCCAGCGCCACGCTGCCCCAGCCGGCACGCAGCCGCGCCAGCGCCATGGCTTCTGCTGAACTATCCCCGGAATTGCGCGCTTCCTGTTCCCAGGCAGCCAGCACTTTTTCCCGATACGGCCCCGCCCTTTCGGGCGTTTGAGAATGGTAATGCCCCGCCGCCTGGCGCCAATCCGCCCGCCCGCCATTAAGCTCGGTCAGGAAGCGCGCCGCGTAACGGGCATTGGTCAGCGGGTCAAAAGCCTGCTCAAGCGAGGCAAAGGCACTGGCGTGGTGATGCAGGTTCACCTGCATGCAGCCGACATCAATGATGCGCACCCCACGGGCCTGCAATTGCCGGACATGGGCAATGGCTGCCTCTCGCGTTGGGAAATATTTGCCCTCTCCCTCCGCGTTTGTGGTCCAGGGCCAGGGGGCGAATTGCCCGGTTTCGGGGTCTCGACGGCCGGATTCAACCCGGCCAATGGCCTGCAACAACCCGCGCGGCAGGTTGGCGCCGCGCTCGGCCTCAGCAATGGCGGCGCGGCATAAATGCCCTTCGCTGAAGCCCCTGGCTGGCATCAACTGAGCTGATGCCAAGCCCGGCCAAAGGGCCATGCCAAGCATCGCGCAGGCCGCAAGGGCAAGCGTACGGGAAAGGCGCGGGAAGAATGGTCTGGCCGAAAGCATGGGTCCGTTAGGGCAAGCCGTGTGCCAGCTTCACCTTTGCAAAACAGGAAACATGCAAAAACCACCGGTTGATACTGCAAATGCCCATTTTGCTGCACTGCAAAAAAATATCTTGCAATGCGGGAGACTGGTGCCTATATCCGACCAGTACAGCGGTTTCCGCTGTACATTCTTGGACGTTTCCTCCCTAATCTTGGCGGTGCTTTCGGGCACCGCCCTTTTTTTGACCTCAGCGATCCGGGGTCAGGAACTCCCATTCCACGCGCGCCAGGCTTTCGATCAGGCTGGTCATGTCCCGCCGCAAGGGGCCAAAGCCCGGCAGGCGTTCGATCCGTGCCTCATCCATATAAAGGTTCCGCGCCACTTCGATTTGCAGCGCGTGGGTCGCCTCACGCGGGCGGCCATAATGGCGGGTGACAAAGCCCCCGGCATAGGGGTCATTGCGCCGCACCTTATAGCCAAGGCCCATCAGCGCTTCCTCCACCAGGCGGGTCGCGCGCGGCGTACATGCTGTGGCATGCGCATCGCCCAACACAAAATGTGGTGGGTTCGCCAAATGCGCGGGGTGGGCGGGCATGGAATGGCAATCAATCAGCAGGCAATAGCCGAATTTAGCCCTGGTTTCCGCGATCAGCCCGGCCAGCGCGCCGTGATAGGGCTCCCAACAGGCGCGGATGCGCGCCTCGGCCTCGGCAAAGCTGAGTTTGCGGCGGTAGATTTGCTCCCCCCCGGTGACAATCCGCGCCAGCGTGCCAAGCCCCGCGCCTACCCTGGGGCTGGAGCTATTGACCCAGGGCGGCAGGGGGTCGGCGAACATGGCCGGGTCCAATTCCCAGGCTTCCCGGTTCACATCACACCATACCCTGGGGAAGCTGGCAGCGATCAGTGGCGCACCATGGGCAGGGGCGGCGGCAAAGAGCTCATCCACGAAGGAATCCTCGCTCCGGCGCAGCGCAAGCGAATCCATACGGGTATCCAAAAAAAGTTGGTCCGGATATTGCTGACCCGAATGCGGGGACGCGAAGACCAGGGGGATGGTCTGACGTTCCGGCCGCTTGATGAGGAACGGTTCAACCTGGGCCGGGTCTTGGGCGGCGTGAATGGGGGAATTCATGGATAAAGTCTCGAAACCACACCGCGTACCTTCCGTCACACTGGCGCATCGCCGGTAGAATGACGCTATCATTAGCTGATTTTAGGCTTTAGGGGCTATACGGTCTGTCATGGCGCGCAAGGGAAGAGGCTCGCAAAGCGGCGGTGATCTGATCATCGTGCGCAGGGAAGAAGGGGGCGGGCACGCGCATCATGGCGGGGCCTGGAAGGTTGCTTATGCCGATTTCGTGACGGCGATGATGGCCTTCTTTCTACTGATGTGGCTGATCAACGCCACCACCGAAGAACAGCGCCGCGGCATCGCCGATTACTTCAACCCGACCAATGTGATGTCCAGTTCCCAATCAGGCTCTGGTCGTCCCTTTGGTGGCCAGACGCCCAATGACGATGCGGCCTTGATGTCCACCACCGGCACGATTCAGCTACAAACCGGCAAGCGCCCCGTGGTGATGGATATTGATGAGGATGACAGCCAAACCCCCGCCGAACCCGTGCCAAGGCGCGAAGGCCCGCAGGGCCAGGAAGATGCCGAGAATGCACGGCTCGTGATCCGCACGCCCCCCGGCGCGCTGGTGAGGCCCGAGCAGCCGCGCGGCGGCCCGGCAGCCGAACCTTCCCCGGAACAGCGGCCAGAGAATGTCGGTGAGGCGGAATTGCGCCAGGAACTCGCCAAGCGTGAACGCGAAGCCTTTGAAGCCGCCGCTGAACAGATTCGCGAAGCAGTGCGGTCAGACCCGGCACTTACTGATCTCGGCCGCCAATTGCTGATTGAACAAACGCCTGAGGGTATGCGTATCCAATTGGTGGATGCGGAGCGCCAGCCCATGTTCGCCCTTGGCGGCGCGGCGCCCAATGACCGCGCGCGTGCCCTGCTGCAGCGCGTGGCGCAGGTGATTCAGCGCCTGCCCAATACCATCAGCATCGCCGGCCATACCGATTCTACGCCCTTCCGTGGCGGTGGTGAGCGCAGCAATTGGGATCTTTCAACCGAACGCGCCAATGTCACGCGCCGCCTGCTTGTTGAAGCTGGGGTTGCAGATAACCGAATCAAAAGCCTTGCAGGTCATGCGGAACGTGATCTACTGATACCGGATCAACCAACCGCCGCCGCCAATCGTCGTGTTTCCATCACGCTGATCAGTCAGGCGCCGGGGACACCACGCCCATGATCTCGATTGCTGGCTTTATCTTTCTGCTGGTCTGCGTCTTTGGTGGCTACATTCTTGCCGGCGGCAAGATGGAAATCATCCTATTGGCCTTGCCCTTCGAATTCGCCATTATTGGGGGCGCTGCCTTCGGCTCCCTCCTGATGGCGAACAGCTTGTCCGAAGTGAAACACATCCTTGGCAGCTTCGGTAAAATCCTGAAGGGCGGCAAATACAAGCGCCAGGATTACATGGAATTACTGAGCCTTTTGTTCTGGCTGGTGCGCCTTGCGCAGACCAAGGGGCCGATGGCGATCGAACCGCATATCGAAAAGCCGGAAGAAAGCGCCGCCTTCATGAAATTCCCGAATATATTGAAGGACCGCCACACGGTTGCGATCATTTGCGATTACCTTCGCATGGTCGGCATGAATGCCGATGACCCGCATCAGATTGAAGATGTGATGGCGCGCGAATTGAAGAAAATGAAGGAAGAGGAATTGCACAGCGCCCATGCGCTGCAAAGCGTGGCCGATGCGCTACCCGCCCTTGGGATCGTTGCCGCCGTCATGGGCGTGATCAAGACCATGGCTTCGATTGACCAGCCACCGGCTATTCTTGGCAAAATGATCGGCAGCGCCCTGGTTGGTACCTTCCTTGGCGTCTTGCTTGCCTATGGGCTGGTCGGTCCTTTCGCCTCGCGTCTCAAAGCCGTGATCGAGGAGGAAGCGAAATACCATGAGGTGATCCGCGCGGTGCTGGTGGCACATTTGCACGGCAATGCGCCTCAGGTGGCGGTGGAAACTGGCCGCAAGATGGTGCCTACGGATCTCATGCCAAGCTTCGCCCAATTGGAAGAATCACTCCAAGAGCTCAAAATCTGAATACTAGTTGAGCGTTACGCCTTTTTCGCCGGAATACCGGTTCTGAGCTGCGGCGGCGCAGCCCCGCGCCCCTGCCCCGCCGGATCACCAGGATCAGAATCGCTTGGGCCGACTTGCCGCCCACCACCGCGGCCACGACCTGCTTCATCAGTTGGGTCAGCATCAGTCGGCCCTGCCTGTTGGCCCCCACGCCGCCCGCGCCCTGGCGCATCGCCAGGATCGGCATCGGTCGCGCCATTGCCCCCACGCCCCCTTCCTGGTTCATCACCCGGATCGGCATCGGTGGCTTCCAGTGAGCGACCGCCACCCGCCACACCGCGTCCATTGCCCGGTTCATCATTGGGGTCGGCATCGGTTTCACCACTGCGGCGCTGTTCGGGGCGTGGCTGGTTTTTGCCGGGTAGATCGGGTTGGGCCGGTGCGGGCGATTTGCGCCCCTGCGCAAACGCGGCGCTGGCGGGGGCAACAAACCCGGTGGTTGCAAGCCGAAGCACCAATAGGCGGCGCCGCAAGGGCGAATCGGGGGGAAGTGACACGGTTCTATTCTTCCTTGCGGTAGCGTTTCGGTCGCGGAAACCAAGCCAATTATAGCGCTATTTCATGAGATACGCCTCGCCGAAACAGCGCTTGAGGTCAATTTATTGAGGCCGCCTTCCCTATAGGCGCAAAGCATGAAGCCTTTCCTGATCTGCGAAAGCCGCCCGGCCAGCGTTCCAAGCATCGCGGCGATTAAGTGCCGCCGCAGGCTTTCCCCATCTGGAGGCTACGCAGCCAGAAACCATATAAAAACAATGGGTTAAAAAATTTTCGCGCCAAAGCGATTTTTTACTTGTCAAATTGTTCTTGTTTTGTTCTTATGCTCCCCATGAGCAGCACCCTTTACCAAGACCCCTCCCTGATCATCCCGCAACGCCCAGTGCGCGTGCGTTTTCAGACGCGCCGCGCAGGCTTCGATAAGACGCGCAGCGCCATGCGCGATTTCACGTTTCTGCTGGCGCTCGCCTGGGGCGCAGCCGAAATGGCGCTTTGGCTGAGCGGGGGCTGAGCCCTTACGCCTCAGCGCCTTCCTTGGCGCGTTCGCGCAAAATCGCGACCGCCCGACGCAGCCCATCGGCGATATTCTCCGGCGGCATGGCGCCCGAGAACAGTAAATGCCGATCCAGCACAAAGGATGGCACACCAGAAATCCCAGCCTGGCGATAGCCCTCATCCTCAGCCAGCACCTCATGCCGCCCGGCCTTGCCGGCGCTGAAGGCGGCCAGGCTTTCGGTTGACATGCCCGCCGCAGCACCAAGGGAGGCGAGTGTCGCGGTATCGCCAATATCGCTGCCCGCTTGGAAATAGGCCTGGAAAATCGCCTCGGCCACCTCGCGCTGCAGGCCATCGGCGCCGGCGAGCCGGATTAGCCGATGCGCTTCCAACGTATTGGGCGTGCGCTCCATCAGATCATGGCGGAATTCAAGCCCGCCGATCCGCCCGGCATCGGCCACGCGCCGGTCCAATTCCTGGGATTTTTCGAGCGAGCCGAATTTGGCGCTGCGATATTCCCGCCGATCCACCCCTTCCGCCGGCATTTCCGGGTTCAATTGGAAAGGGCGGAAACGGACCTTAAAATGCAGCCCGTCTTCGGCCAGCATGCCGAGCGCCGCATCCAGATTGCGCTTGCCAATCCAGCACCAGGGGCAAATCGCGTCCGAAATCACATCCAAAGTGCCGGCATTGGCTTCAATGCTGCTGTCCATGGGGCATACTCCTGCAAAAGCGCCTCACCATGCCGCTTTGGCGCGCCCCGGTCCAGCACGCCCCCTCTTGGAGAGAAGCGCGGAAAGCCGCATGGTCCGTCGCATGACCAACATGATCTTCCCCGCCCCCGCCCCGGCTGCCTGGCCAACCGAAAACCCCACCCAAGCCGGTTTCGATACCGCAAAGCTGCAAGCGGCCGTTGCTTTCGCCGCCGCGCATGAAACCCCCTGGCCCTACGATCTGGCCGGGCATATCGGCCGCGGCTTTTTCGAGGCACCCCCGGATAATGAAGTCCT
>JAPLOJ010000238.1 GCA_026400795.1 Alphaproteobacteria bacterium | reverse complement strand
GTCGCCAAGTTCATCCAAAGCCGGATCAGGCGGCGCATGGTGTAGTTGGAACGACCCTCGGCGCGCGCAAAGTGCTTCACCTCGATCGAATCAAGCCGCTGCGTTACCTGCATCAGCAGGCCGTCCACGTAAGGATAGGGGCCGCGATACTTCACAACTTCGGAAACCGCCAAGGCCGACATGCAGCGGAAGGAAGACAAATATAGCCCCTTCGGCTTGTCCATCAATTGATCCGCGACCCAATTGGCGAAGGCGCTGCCCAGATTGCGCCAGCCTTCATGTTCCTTCACCGCGTAGCGCGTATAGACCACATCAAAATTGCCAAGCCGCGCGTGATCATAAAGCCGGATCACTTCTTCTGGCGGGTTCTGCAAATCATCATCCATGGTGATGATGTAAGCGCCGCGCGCATGGCGCAGCCCGGACATCACCGCATTATGCTCACCAAAATTGCGTGCATGTTCTATATAGGTCAGCGGCACCGTCGCGCTTTGCTGCAAGGTGCGGCAGACATCGCCGGAATTATCCGGGCTGCCATCATTCACCAGCACAATTTCGATCCCGCCTTCGGGCGTGAGGGCCGAGAGCGCTTCCACCAGCGCGCCCACCGTGGCCGCACCGCGATAGACCGGAACCACAATGGAAAGACCGACGGGATATTCCTTGCCGGCCGATATCAGGGGCATTGATCTTCTCCGTTCTCAGGGCCGCGTTGCGGTGATCAGGACCGAACCGCCCGCGGGGTAGCGCAGGCCAATCAGGGCCATGAACCGTTCAAGCCCCGTTACAGCGTAGAGCATGGCATCCAACCATGGCGGGAAGGGGGCGACATCGCTTTTGGCCTCGGCATCCGATTTCAGGACCTTGCGTTGCAGAATCATGAGCGGCAGCAGCAGCGCATTCCAGTAGCGGGTTTCAATGGCGGTGAAGCCGGCATCCGTCAGCAGCGCGCGGGCCTGGCTGGCCGTGAAACGCCGCGCATTATGCACGCGGATATCATGCGCTGAATGCAGCCAATCAAAAGCCGGCAGGTTCAGCACCAGGGCGCCGCCTGGCTTCAGCACGCGGTGGAATTCGGCCAGCGCCAAGCCCGGTTCCACGGCGCGGTGGCACAGCACATCAAGGCTCACCAGCGCGCCAAAGCTGGCATCCGCGAAGGGCAGGCGATTGGCATCCCCCCCGGTGGTGAGGGCACTGGATTTGGCACCCGCGCGTCGCGCCGCTTCCGGGTTGAAATCAAGCCCGACCAGGGCGCGCGTGGCCTTCCCGGCCAGGCGCCGGAGCAGCCCACCCGTGCCGCAGCCGGCATCGAGCAACGCCCCGGGCGCGCCGGGGCGGCGATGCAGGGCATCAAGGACACGAAGGTGCAGCGCGCGGTACCACCACATGCGCTCCTCCACCGCGTCCATCAGATCATATTCGGCGGCTTCCACGGGCGGTTGTTTCGCATCGCGGCACGGCGGGAACAAGGCGCGGCGCGCTTAAGCCTGCCTTATTTGGCTTGCATAGGCCCGCTTCTAAGCCGAGACTGCGCCCAATAAACATGCAATCGCCATCACCCTTGCCTGCGCCGCACCGCGTGGGTGCCCTTGCAGGGGCCATGCCAGACCAAGCCGCCAGAAGCCGCCTTTCGCATGGCTGAGGCGCCCAAAACCGCGCTCAGCGTGCCGACCGGGGCCGAGACCTTGCGCGGCATCGGCATTATTCTGGTGGCCTATATCGTCATCACCGGCGCCGATGCGGCGGTGAAATGGGCGCTGCCGGAAGTGGGCGCGG
>JAPLOJ010000024.1 GCA_026400795.1 Alphaproteobacteria bacterium | reverse complement strand
GGTTTTGCGTGATGGCGTGCCAATGAATGATGCCAGCCACCCAGGCGGCGCCTTCAATTTCGGCAATACGTTGCTGGGCGATATTGAACGCATTGAAGTGGTGCGCGGCCCGGTATCCGCCATTTACGGCACATCCGCGATTGGCGGCGTGATCAATCTGATCACGCGCCGCGCGCCCGCGGATCGGCAAGCGCAGCCTTATGGGGAGCTTGCCGGCGGCACCAATTACACCGCGCGCGGCGTGGCCGGTGTTGCGGGCACCATCGGCAATACGGATTACGGCGTGACGGGGCAAAGCCTTTCGACACGCGGTTCAAATGCGGTGGCGCCAAGATTCTACAATAATCAGGGAGAGCGGGATGGGCTGCGTTCAGCAGTGATTACCGCACGCGGCGGCGTGAATATTGGCGAAACCGCGCCTGCGAACGTGCTTGGCATGACGCGGTTGGATGGGTTGGTGATCACGCGGGAAAACCGTTTCGGTCAAGACAATGTTCCGCGCGATGATCCGAATTACAGCGCGGATGATCGCAACTGGATGGGGTTTCTGCGTAGCGCGAGCGAGCTTTTCGGTGGAGACTGGACCAGCGGCTTTACGCTTTCCGCAAGCCAGGATCGGCGGCGTTATACGAATTGGCCGGACGGTGCCGATATTGAAACCACCGATGAGTATTATCGCGGTCGCCGGGAACGGCTTGCCTGGGACAATACGCTACGTTTGCCGGAGCTTGGCGGAATTACGGAGAATAATTTGGTTTTCGGTGTCGGCAGCGAAAGAGACTCCGCCATCAGCCGCGCCCAAAGTGATGGCGCATACGGCCCCTATTCCGCCAATGTGGACAAGACGCAGCAGAATGGCTTTGGCTATATCGGCACGCAGCACCGGCTTTGGGAAAGGTTGGATATCACCACCGCGCTGCGCCAGGACGCGCCTGATGGCTTTGATGGCGCAACAACATGGCGGCTTGGTGGTGTGCTGGCGCTGCCAGAAATCGCCTCACGCCTGCGGGCCTCAGGCGGCACTGCTTATCGCGCGCCGGCGCTTAATGAACGCTACGGCGCTTCGGCTTCGCTTTACGGCAGTTTTCGCGGCAATCCCAATCTGCAGCCCGAAAACGCCACCGCCTGGGAAGCCGGCATTGAAACTGATATCAACGAAAACCTGACGCTCTCGGCACTATATTTCACAAGCCGCATTCGCAATCTAGTCACGGAGAACGCGAGTTTTTCGAGCTACGAGAATGTCGCGAAAGCACGCATCAAGGGTGGCGAGTTTGGTGTGAACTGGCGGCATTCCGATAGTTTTTCCACGCGCGCCGCTTGGACCGTACAGGAAACACTGGATGAGACGAAGAATACGCCCCTCGCCCGCCGTCCACGCAATAGCGCGAGCCTGTCACCACGCATCGCGCCCAAGGTGGATTGGGTGGATGTGCCCAATGCGCGCCTGATCATTGCACCGGAGTTTATCTATGTCGGCAGGCAATGGGATTACATCTATCCCGACAATGCTGGCTTCGGCAGCAATGGTTACAATGATGAAGGCTTCGTCTTCAACCTAACTGCCTCGCTACCGGTCACGCAGCAAATCACCGCCTTCATCGAAGCGCGCAACCTTGGCAATCGGCGCTATGAACCTGCCAATGGTTTCGTCATTCCGGGCCGCAGCGCCATTCTGGGCATGCGGGGCGTTTTTTAAAGGCGCGCGGGCGGCGGCGCGGGCTCACCCCCGCGTCGCCCCCGGCACCCACAGCACATCGCCGGCGCCATTACCATTGAGCCGCCTTGCCAAGACAAAAAGATGATCCGATAGCCGGTTCAAATAGCGGATCACGGCGGGGTTCACTTCCTCTGCGGCCGCCAAGGCCACCACCAGGCGTTCCGCGCGCCTGGTGACCGTGCGCGCCACGTGAGCGGCCGCCGCACCTGCCGTACCGCCTGGCAGCACGAAGGATTTAAGCGCGGGCATTTGCCCATTCATCGCCGCCAATTCCGCTTCCAGCCGCGCGGATTGCGTATCCGCCACGCGCAGCCGCGCCCCCGCTTCACCGGGCACGCAGAGATCAGCGCCGATATCGAAAAGATCATTCTGGATGCGCGCCAGCATCCCATCGGCTTCCGCGTCTTCGTGCGCATGCAGGCGCAGCACCCCTATCGCGGCATTCGCCTCATCCACCGTGCCATAGGCTTCAACACGCAAAGCATCCTTGCGCACCCGCGCCCCATCACCGAGCGAGGTTTCGCCGCCATCGCCGCCGCGCGTCACAATCACATCAAGCTTGACCATCATTCAATTCCTGTAAAAGCCTCACATCGCCTCAGCGCCGCTCAGTTGCAAGGCGAAAATGCACCGCCGTGGTGATGCTGCCCGCCACCGGAACCCCCGCACGCTGCGCCGGGCGAAAGCGCCAGTCGCGCACCGTTTTGACCGCCTCTGCATCCAAGGTGCTGAAGCCAGAGCTTTCCAGAACGCGCACATCCACAACCCGTCCGTTAGGATCAACCAGCAATTCCACTCGCACCACGCCTTCTTCACCTCGGCGGCGGCTGGCTTCGGGATAATTGGGGCGACGGTTGCGCGCTGCATCCACGGCTTCCGGCGGCGTGGTGCGACCTTCCAGCGTGAAGCTTTCCATCCCTTGCAGCGCCGCATTTAGCCGTACCGGCTGAGGTGCCGCCGTTTGCGGCGCGCTTCGCTGCGGCGGCGGGCGGCGTTCCGGCGGCGCCTCAGCTACCTCGCGCGGCGGCTCTGGCGGCTTTTCGGCCAATTCAGGCGGCGGTTCCGCCACCGGCGCCGGGGGCGGAGGCGGCGGCAGCATCACCTCAGCCAGGTCCACCGGCGGGGGCGGCAGCGGGGGCGGCGCCTCAGCAACAGGGACTGGTGGAGGCGGCGGCGGCGGTGGCGGCACTTCAGGCGCCGGCGGCACGGCGGCAAGTTCTGGCGGGGCGGCCGGGGATTCAACCACCCCAACTTCCGGCGCGCCCTCATAAATCACCGAAACACCCTGCGCTTCCGCCTGGTCTCCGGAAAGCTCCTCCGCCGCCGGCCACAGGATCAGCAGCGCCGCAATCGCCCCATGCAGCGCAACCGAAGCAAACAGCCCAAAGCCGCGCGGCGCCGCACTCACAGCACCGGCACCCCCTGCTGCTTCGCCTTGGCTTCGGGTTCGACATGAATGGTGATGATCGCACCTTCAAGCTCCGCCTTCAGCGCAGCCTCGATCCGGTCGCAAATCTCATGGCTTTCACGCACGCTCATGTCGCCCGGCACCACCAGATGGAATTCCAGAAAAGTGTGCCGCCCGGCATGGCGGGACCGCAAATCATGCGCCTCAATCGCGCCAGATGCCTGTTCGGCCACAATGCGCCGGATGCGTTCCATCGTCGCGGGCGGCACCGCTTCATCCATCAACCCGCCGACGCTTTCGCGCAGCAACTTGCCCCCGGAGAAAAGGATATTCACCGCCGTCAGCGCCGCCAGCAGCGGATCAAGCCACAAAATGCCTGTCAGCGCGACCAACCCAACGCCCACCAGCACGCCAACCGAAGTCACCACATCCGACCATAAATGCCGCGCATCGGCCATCAGCGCCGGGGAGCGTAAGGCCTTGCCGCGCCGGGTCAGAAAAAACGCCCAAATGGCATTGATGCCACTCGCCACCGCTGCCACCGCCAAGCCAATACCCGCCTGTCCCGGCGCGCGCGGCGCCAGATAGGCCGCCCAGGTCTCATGCAAAATCAGCAACGCCGCCACGATGATCAGCGCGCCTTCCAGAACGGCCGAAAAATACTCAGCCTTGGAATGGCCATAGGGATGGTTCGCATCCGCCGGCAGGGCGGATAACCGCACCGCCAGCAGCGCGGCGAGTGCCGCCGCGACATTGACAATGCTTTCCAGCGCATCGGCGTAAAGCGCGACAGATCCCGTCACCCACCAGGCAATCGCCTTGAGTGCGAGAACCGCCACCGCAACCGCCACGCTTCCCGCAGCGATCCGCGCGGCGCTGGATTGCCGAGGTTCAACCATGGCGGGGGTTTACCCCGTTACGCCTAGACCGAGAAGTACTTCGCCCGCGGGTGGTGCAGCACAATGGCGCTGGTTGATTGCTCCGGGTGAAGTTGCCATTCATCGCTCAGTGATACGCCGATGCGATCTGCGCCGAGCAGACGGAGCAAACCTTCCTGATCTTCAAGCTTCGGGCAGGCCGGGTAGCCAAAGGAATAGCGCCCACCGCGATAGCCCTGCTGGAGCATTTTTTCGATGTCGCGTTCATCCTGATTGGCAAAACCCCATTCGGCGCGGATGCGCTTATGGACATATTCCGCCAGCGCTTCCGCCATTTCTACCGAAAGCCCGTGCAGATAAAGGTAATCCTGGTAGCGGTTTTCCTCGAACCAGACGCGCGCGATATCGGATGCCTTCTGGCCCATTGTTACCACTTGCAGGCCAATCACATCACGCGCATTGGGGCCATCATCCACGTCGCGCACGAAATCGGCGATGCAATCACCATCTTCCTTGGGCTGGCGCGGCATATTGAAGCGGCAAACTTCCGTCACGCCATCTTCCTCAAACAGGACCAGATCATTGCCCTGCCCCGCGCATTTCCAATAGCCGTAAATGGCCTGGGGCTTCAGGATATTTTGTTCTTCCGTGATGGTCAGCATGCGCTTCAGCACGGGGCGCAATTCCTGCTTGGCCCAACCGAGGAAATCGTCGAGTGAACGCCCTGCCTTCCGGAAACCCCATTGGAATTGATAAAGGCTGCGTTCATTGATGAAGGGGACCAGCGCCTTGGGGGCAGCTTCCAGCACGCGGGCACCCCAGAAGGGTGGTGCAGGCGGGGTGCTTTCAGCGGCCACGCGATGGCGGCGCTTCGCGGCATAGGCCAAATCCACCGGGGCGAAGCCGCGCGGATCTGCCGTGCCAAGGGTGCGTTTTTCGTTGCGCACCTTGCCGGAACGCTTGGTTTGCAGCGCGGCCAGATAATCATCAAAGCCATTGCCCATCACCTTATCCATCAGGTGCAGGCCATCAAAAGCATCGCGCGCATAGGCCACGCGCCCGGAAGCATAGGCACGCACGCAATCATCTTCCACGTAATTGCGGGTCAGCGCCGCGCCACCCAGCAGCACGGGAATATCCACGCCCTGGCGCGACATTTCTTCCAGATTTTCGCGCATGACGACGGTAGATTTCACCAGCAAGCCAGACATGCCGATGGCATGCGCCTTATGTTCGCGCGCGGCATTCACAATTTCGATCAGCGGCACCTTGATACCCAGATTGACCACGCGATAGCCGTTATTGGTCAGGATGATATCCACTAGATTCTTGCCGATATCATGCACATCGCCCTTCACCGTGCCCAGCACGATGGTGCCTTTTTCCTGGCCCTCGATACGTTCCATATGGGGTTCGAGATAGGCAACGGCGGTCTTCATGGTTTCCGCCGATTGCAGCACGAAGGGAAGCTGCATCTTGCCAGCGCCGAATAATTCGCCGACCACCTTCATGCCATCCAGCAAAACATCATTGATGATGGAAAGCGGGGCAATGCCCTTGGCCAAAGCGTCGGCCAATTCATCATCCAGCCCCTTGCGGTCGCCATCAATAATGCGGTCCTTCAAGCGGCCTTCCACCGTCTCCGCACGCTTCTTCACCGTGGCATCGGCGGCTTTGCGTCCGCTGAAAAGCTCCAACATCTTTTGCAGCGGATCATAATCTTCCGTGCGGCGATCATAGATCAAATCCTCCGCAACCTTCACTTCCTCGGGCGGGATCTGATGCAAAGGCTTGATCTTGGAGACATGCACAATCGCGCCCGTCATGCCCGCCTTCACGGCATGGTCAAGAAACACACTATTCAGCACATGCCGAGCGGCGGGGTTGAGCCCGAAGGAGATATTGGAAAGCCCAAGGATGATCTGAATATCGGGAAATGCATCCCGGATCATGCGAATGCCCTCAAGCGTCCAAAGGCCAAGCTTGCGATCATCCTCATTACCGGTCGCGACCGTGAAGGTCAGCGGGTCAATCATCAAATCAGATTGCGCCAGCCCGTGCTTGTCGCAGGCAAATTCCACCAGGCGGCGCGCGATGCGCAGCTTATCCTCGGCGGTTTTTGCCATGCCCACTTCATCAATGGTCAGCGCAATCACCGCCGCGCCGAATTTGCGCGCCAGGATCATACGATCTTCGGCGGCTTTCTCGCCTTCTTCGAAGTTGATCGAATTGATGATGGGCTTGCCGCCATGCAGCTTGAGTGCCGCCTCAATCACCGGGGTTTCGGTGGAATCAATCACCAGCGGGCCATTGACGCTGCTGGTGAAGCGGCGGATTACCTCGGTCATTTCCGCCATTTCATCGCGCCCGACAAAGGCAGTGCAGATGTCCAGGCTGTTTGATCCCTCGGCCATTTGCTCACGGCCCATCGCCACACAGCCATCCCAATCGCCGGCGGCTTGGCGTTCGCGCCAGGCCTTGGACCCATTGGCATTGCAGCGCTCACCGATGGAAAAATAAGAATTTTCCTGCCGCAGCGCGGTCACTCCATAAAGCGACGCGACGGAAGGCACCCAATGATATTTGCGCTTGATCGGCGCCGGGCGATGCGCGGCACCGCCGAGCTTACGCAGCATGGCATCCAGCGCCGTGATATGCGGCGTGGAAGTGCCGCAGCAGCCGCCAATCAGATTAAGCCCGTCTTCCAGCACGAAGCGTTCCATCCAGGCGGCGAGTTCTTCCGCGCCCAGCGGATAATGCGTTTTGCCATCAACCAATTCCGGCAGGCCGGCATTGGGCTGGCAGGAAATCAGCCCCGGCCAGTTTTGCGAGAGCCAGCGCACATGTTCCGCCATTTCCTGCGGCCCGGTGGCGCAATTCAGCCCCATCAACGGCACGTCCAAGGCATTCACAACGGTTGTGGCGGCGGCGATATCGGGGCCGACCAGCAGCGTGCCGGTGGTTTCCACCGTCACCTGCACGAAAATCGGAATGTCAGACCCCGCCGCCTTGCGCGCTATCTTGCCCGCATTCACCGCGGCCTTGATGAAAAGCGTGTCCTGATTGGTTTCTGTCAGCAACGCATCCGCACCACCCGCAATCAAGCCACGGCATTGTTCCACCAGCGCACTTCCAAAGCGTCATAGGTGATATTGCCAAGGCTAGGCAGCTTCGTCCCCGGGCCGATATCGCCCACCACCCAACGATGCCGGCCATCGGCAAAGCTTTCCGCCGCTTCACGCGCCAATTCCACTGAAAGCTTGTTGATTTCAAAAGCGCGTTCTTCCAATTCAAATTCGGCCAGCGTCACCGGCGAACCGCCGAAGCTATTGGTCAGCACCATATCGGCGCCCGCTTCATAATAACCGCGATGAATATCGCGCACGATATCGGGGCGCGAGAGGTTCAGGACTTCCGTGCAGTTTTCCTTGCCCCAGTAATCGCGTTCAACCTCCAAAGTCAGGGCCTGGACACGGCTGCCCATGCCGCCATCACACAGCAATACGCGGTCACGAAGGGCGTCGAGAAGATGCGGGCGCGCCATGGGGAAACCTTCAGGAAATAGCGGTGGAAACGGAAAGCGGCAGGCGTTCGGCGGACCAGAGTCTCAGCGTAAGGCCGGCGGGAATGGTGCTCACGCGCGGCGCGGTGCAGCCCGCGCCACCAAGCCAGCCCCCAATCGCCGCATCATCAAAACCTGGCCAGCGATGGGCGTAGCTTGTAAGCAGATCGGTGCGGTCATGCGGCGCCAAATCCAAAATCAGCAGCCGCCCCCCCGGGCGCAATACGCGCGCGGCTTCGGCCAGCGCGGCGGCGGGGTCTTCGGCGTAATGCAGCACCATGTGCAGTGTCACGGCATCAAAAGCCGCATCGGGCAAGGGCAGCCGATACATATCCGCCTGGCGCACGGCGATATGGGTCAGGCCGCGTTCCGTCAGGCGGCTGCGCGCCAAGGCCAACATATCGCGGGAAGCATCAACGCCGAGGCCTTCTTCGATGCGTGGCGAGAGTTTTTCCAAAAGCCCGCCCGTGCCGCAGCCAATATCCAGCAAGCGCCCCAGCCGGCCTTTCGGCAGGGCTTGTAGCAGCGCGGTTTCAAGCGCCTCGGCCGGCAGGCCCAGGGCGCGGGTTTCATCCCAATCGGCGCCATGGCTGCGAAAGCTATCGGAAGCAATGCGCGCGCGTTCTGCCGCCAACCGAGCCGCGGCGCGACGATCCGCCGCCAGCAAAGGGTCTTCTTCCGGTAGGCGGGCCAGGATATGGCGGGCCAGATCAGCCTCCGGCGCCATTTGGAACCAGGCATTGGCGCCTTCCGGCGAGCGGGTCAGCAGGCCGGCTTCGACCAAAAGCTTCAAATGGCGAGAGAGCCGGGGCTGGGATTGGCCGAGAATGGCCACCAATTCCGTGACGCACCAGGCGCCACGGGCGCAAAGCGCCAGCAGCCTAAGCCGGGTCGGCTCAGCCGCGCCGCGCAGTTGGGACAGAACATCCTGCATAGCCTTTACATAGACATAAACATATTCTTATGTCTAGTGTCCGATACGCGAAGGTGGAATCACCGAAGCGCTGAATCGGTCACTCATATAGGCTGCCATCATGGCTTGGTCGCTCGATGCCCGCATACCTGTCCACCTGCTAACGCCGGGTGAAACCCCAGCGCCGGGGATGGCTTTGCTTGCCGAGGCGCCCGCTGAGGTTTCAGCACCCGCTATGGCGGTCTTCACCCTTGTAGGCGCCCATGCGCCAGCCTGCGCCTGCTGCGGCGCACGTGGGCCGGTGGCGGAAGCGCTGGACCGCCTATTTCTTGGCCGAGTACGGGGCCAATCCCCTTGGTTCACCGCCATCGCCGCCCTGCCCCGCAGCGATGATGGTGCGGAGGCGATCAGGCGCACGCTCCGCGAAGACCAAGCCAGCAGCGCGCGGTTTCGGTTGGCGATTTAGGGAGCGGGCATGTCGAAGCGCGAACCTAGCCCTCAATCCTCCGACAGCGTCTTTTCACCCTCACCCAGGCTGCGCTGCATCGTCACCACATCCACCCAGCGGCCGAATTTCATGCCAACCGCGCGCATGGTGCCGATATGGCGAAAGCCGAGCGAGACGTGCAGGCCGATCGAGCCCACATTTTCCGAATCGCCAATCACCGCCAGCATTTGCCGAAAACCGGCCGCCTCAGCGCGCGCGATCAATTCCGCCACCAGCGCCTTGCCCACCCCCTGCCCGCGCACATCATCGCGGACATAGATCGAATTCTCGACCGTGAAGCGATAGGCTGAACGCTCCCGGAAGGCGCCGTAATAGGCATAGGCGCTGACCTGCCCGGCTTCATCCTCGGCCACCAGCCAGGCATTGCCTGGCCCGACCAGCACTTTCTTCATGCGCGCGGCCATATCGGCCTCATCGGGCGGCACTTCTTCAAAGGTGCCGGCGCCATGCAGCACGTGATGCGCATAGATCGCGGTGATGGCGGGCAGGTCAGCCGGGGCCGCTTCACGAATCAGCATGGCTCAGCCCCCAATGCCGAGGGACGCCGCCAGCGCCTCCGCCGCCGCCAGCACGGCGCGGTCGCGCCCGGGGGCGCCGACCAGCGAAAGCCCAACCGGCGCACCCGCCACCTTGCCCGCAGGGATGCTCACTTCCGGCAGGCCGCAGAAGCCGGCAATGGCCGTGACCCCCATGGTGCGTTCGCGCACCTTGTTTTGTTCGGCCAGCGAAGAAGCCAAAAGCGGCGCCGGCGCAGGGGAAGTCGGGTAGATCATCAACGCGCCGCCACCCAGCAGCGCATGAAAGCGCGCCTGCGCCACGCGGCGGAAGGCGCGGCCGGCGGCGGATTTCACCGGATCCATGGCGGCGGCGGTATCGAAACGCTCCTTCACGCCGGGGCCGAATTTCGGATTGGTCGCGGCAATCCAGGGGCCAAGCGCGGTCCAGGCCTGTTCGGCCTGGGCGCAACGGAAATGCTCATAGAAGGCATCAAGGCCCTCGGGCGCCACATGCGTGACCAGCGCGCGGCCAAACAGCGCTTCGGCTGCCTTCAAAGCGGGCGTCAGCGCGGCGACGGTTTCGGGTTCGGCATTGGCCCAGGCTTCAGCCACCGAAATCAGCGGGCCAGGCGCGCCAGCATCGCCCGGCGGCAACAACACATCTCCGACACGGCGCAGCATGGAAGCACTTCGCGCAAACCAGCCCGGCGTATCGTAATCCGGCCCCAGCGGGCAGGCGCCGGTCAGGCTGATGGCGCCCCAGCTCGGCCGAATGCCGAAAACGCCGCAATAGGAAGCAGGGATGCGCACGGAACCGCCCGTATCCGACCCCATGGCGAAATCAGCCAGGCCCGCCGCAGCGGCGGCAGCCGAACCGCAAGAAGACCCGCCGGGAAAGCGATCCGGCGCGGCGGGGTTTTTCGGCGTGCCCTGCCAGACATTCTCGCCGGTCAGGCCATAGGCCAATTCAACGGTTTTGGTCTTGCCGGTAAGCGAGGCACCCGCCTGCAAAAGCTGCGTAATCACCACCGCGTCACGGATGGCCGGGGCATGCGTCGCCGCCCAATCGGGATTGCCATAGCCGGTGACGGTGCCGGCCACATCAAACAAATCCTTGGCGGCAAAGCTGAGACCCGCGAGCGGGCCGGAAGCGGCACCAGCGCGCATGGTGCGCTCACCCGGAATGAAGGCGCCAACGCTATCTTCGGTCATGCCAAGCTCCCCTTGCAAAAAATCCGCTGCAAACTGCGACGGGGGCATGGCAGAGGCAAGGGCGATAATCGGGACACGGGGGCAGGCCGGTCCCGACACATCAGGCTTGGAAATCAGCAACCTAGCCTCCTGGAAGGAAGTCCGGCGCCTTATTAATCAGGTGAGGTCGAGCAAAGCCGCCTTAACAGTCAGCGCGGCAATGCCAGCCGCCACAAAAGCGGCCGGTTCGCCAAAGCGCTTCGCCAAGAAATAGGCCATGCCAGCGAAAATCAGCGCCCAGCAGCCAATTTCGCCAAGGCTTGGGGATATATTCATGGTCAACCCTCCGACAACCTGTCGAAAGACTAACACCTAAGTCATGAAAGTCCAGTCATATCTCAGGCAGTTAAAGCCCGTCAGACATCACCCCCACGAAAACTGGCGAGCGACCGTCGCGGCCGGCCATCCGGCCCAAAATTCGCCGCATCCAGCCAGCCAGCGATGGCATCGCGCTGGGCTGGCCATTCCTCCGCAATAATGGAAAACCAAGCCGTATCCCGCCGCCTGCCCTTCACCACCACATTGGCGCGATGCGTACCTTCATAAACAAAGCCAAGCCGGGCCGCCGCACGGCGTGATGGCATATTCAGCGCATTGCATTTCCACACTAGGCGCCGATAGCCCAGATCATCCATGGCATGGCGCATCAGCAGAAACATGGCTTCCGTCGCTGCCCGCGTGCGCTGCATGCGGGGCGAGAACCAAATATTGCCAATCTCGACATCCGCATGGGCGGGGGCAATCTGCATCAGCGTCAGCCAGCCATCCACCGTGCCGGTCCGATGCGGGCGGATGGCCCAGGCGATCGGGTCATGCGTGGCGGCAAAGCCCGCGACATGGGCGCGCATGGCCGCCGCATCGCG
>JAPLOJ010000290.1 GCA_026400795.1 Alphaproteobacteria bacterium | reverse complement strand
GATGCAGCGCTGGTTCGTCAAGGGATTGGTCGAGACCGAGAAATGAGAAACCCCCATGGCTGAACTCAAGCTTTCCGGCATTGTGAAGAATTTCGGCGCGGTGCGCGTGCTGCATGGCATTGATCTTGTCGTGCAAGATGGGGAGATGATTGTGATTGTCGGCGCTTCCGGCTGCGGCAAATCAACCTTGCTGCGCATCGTGGCGGGGCTGGAACGCAGCACGGGTGGCAAGGTGCTGATTGATGATCGGGACGTGACGGCGCTTGAGCCTGCCGCGCGCGATATTGCGATGGTGTTTCAGAATTATGCGCTCTATCCGCATATGCGCGTCTTCGACAATATGGCCTATGGGCTGCGCATTCGCGGCCTTTCCAAGGACGATATCAAGCGCCGTGTTGGCGAGGCCGCCGAATTGCTCGGCCTTTCCGCCCTGCTTGATCGGCGCCCGAGGGAATTATCCGGCGGGCAGCGCCAGCGCGTTGCCATGGGGCGCGCCATTGTGCGTGAACCGAAGCTGTTCCTGTTTGATGAACCGCTTTCGAACCTGGATGCGAAGCTTCGCGTTGCCATGCGCGCGGAGATCAAGCGCCTGCAACGCCGGCTTGGCGTTACCAGTCTTTTCGTCACGCATGACCAGGTGGAGGCGATGACTTTGGGCGATAGGCTCGTGGTCATGCATGAAGGCCGTGCCGCGCAAATCGCCTCCCCCATGGAAATCTTTGAACGCCCAGCCGATACCTATGTCGCGGGCTTCATCGGCAGCCCTTCGATGAATTTCCTGCCCGCCACCATCACGGAAGATGGCAAGGCGGCGCGGCTTTCGGATGGTAACATCATCGCACTGCCACCCGGTCAATACGCCACGCGCCCTGGGCAGAAAGTAACACTTGGCATTCGGCCAGAACATATCAGCCTGACGGGACCACTTCGCCTGATCAGCGATCTGGTTGAGCCTCTAGGGTCGGAATGCGTGGTGCATGGCAAGCTTGCTTCCGGTGAAATCATAGCCTTGCGCCTGCCGGGTGCGCCGCCTTCTGCCGCGGTGCTGGAAATCGCGCCGCGTACCGAACATCTGCATGTCTTTGATGCTGAAACGGGCAAGCGCCTGCCGCCGCCTGCCTGAATAAGCTCACGCCTGTCCGCGTTCGATCAGCAGGCGCTTCACCTCATTCTTCGGGACCTTGCCATAGCCTGATCGCGGCAGCGCATCCCACACCACGATCTTAGCCGGCCATTTATAGCGCCCAAGCTTTCCATCCAGATGCGCCATCACCGCAGCCGGATCAATCATGGCACCCGCTTCGGCCACCAGCACCGCAACACCGCTTTCGCCCCATTTCGCATCCGCAACACCTACCACGCAGGCTTCAGCAACGGAGGGGTGCGTCAGCAGCGCTTCCTCAACCTCACGCGGGTAAACATTGGATCCGCCAGAGATATACATGTCCGAAGCACGTCCCGTGATGTACAAAAAGCCGCGCGCATCCAAATGGCCGAGGTCACCGGTATGGAACCAGCCGCCGGCGAAGGCCTTTTCGTTCGCGCTTTCATTTTCGAAATAGCCAGCGAAAACCGCAGGGCCACGCACGCAAATATCGCCGGTTTCGCCTGCGGGTAAGGGCTGGTTCGCGGTATCCAGAATGGCGACCTCAATCCCCGTGCGCGGATAGCCGCAGGAACCGATCGGCATCGCAGGATCATCTTCCAGGCTATGCCAGGCAGGCGGCAGCACGGTGATATTGCCGGTCACTTCGCCAAGGCCGAAATACTGCACCAGGCAAGGGCCGAGCTTGCTCAGCGCGTATTTCTGATCCTCCCGATACATCGGTGCGCCGGCATAAATCACGTGGCGCAGCGACGCATGATCATGCGTATCCACCGCGGGATTACGGCATAGCGTATTCAGAATGGTCGGCACGGTGAACATGTTGGAAACACGATGCGTCTCAATCAATCGCCAGGCTTCCGGCACATCAAAACGCTCACCTGGCAGCAGGATGGAAACCGCACCGCGCGCCACTTGCGATAGCGCATGCACGCCAGCGCCATGGGAAAGCGGCGCCACGACCAAGGACGCATCATTCTCGGTCAGCCCCGGCATTAGATCGGCGATGTGGTTGTTGATGACAAAGGCCATCTGCCCATGGGTCAGAATGCCGCCCTTGGGCCGGCCCGTGGTGCCGGAGGTATAGAAGAACCAGGCCGGATGGTCGCGATCCACATCGGCGGGCAGAGTCACGGGCGCAGCCTGGCCTTCGGCGATCAAATCCTCCCAGGAAAAGCCAGCGCCATCGCCAATCGCGATATCCAGCACGCAGGCAGGGTTTTCCGCGCGGCAGGCAGCGCGATGTTCCGGGAAGGCCACATCGAAAATCTGCGCTTTGCAGCGCGAAGACCCGGCCAGATAGGCGGCTTCCGGCGGGCTCAGGCGAAAATTGGTCGGCACCCAAACCGCGCCAATCAGCCAGCATGCCCAAACGCCTTCGAAAATCGCGTTGTTGTTGCGCGAATGGATCAGCACGCGATCCCCCGCGCCAATGCCGCGCGCGCGCAAGCCGGAAGCGGCGGCACAGGCCCGCGCCGCGATCTCGGCCCAGTTCCAGACCCTGTCGCGCCAGATCAGCCCGGGGCGGTCCGGCAGGCGGCGGGCGGTTTGCAGCAGCATGGCGCCCAGGTTGGAAGTCGGGATCATGCGGCGTCTCCTTCTTTTGCGGCGCCCTTCCGGCGGTTCGCGCGATGTTTCGCTTGCCTCCAGCCTCAGGCTTGGGCAAGTGATGATCATAATCCGGACTTTACCAAAGGGAGAAGAACGCCATGAACACCCCATTCCAGGGCGCGACGCGCCGTAACCTGCTGCTGGGCGCCGGGGCGCTTGGCCTGGCCGCCCCCATCATAGCGCGTGCCCAGGGGCAATACCGCGCCGAATACAAGGTATCGGTTGTGGGCAATCGCCCGCTGCCGATCTCCGACGGTGCCTTCACATGGGCGGAGCTGGTCACGGAACGCTCAGGCGGGCGGATCAATATGAAGGTCTATCCCGGCAGCCAATTGGTTGGCGGTGATCAGACGCGCGAATTGGTCGCCATGCGCCAGGGCGTGATTGATATGGCGGTGTTTTCCACCATCAATATCTCCCCGCAAATCCGCGAAATGAACATTTTTTCGTTGCCCTTCCTGATGCCCAATCACCGCGCCTATGACGCGATCATCAATGGGGAAGTCGGGCGCGATTTGTTCGGCACGCT
>JAPLOJ010000077.1 GCA_026400795.1 Alphaproteobacteria bacterium | reverse complement strand
CACCGCACATCGGGACGCTATGCTTGCCGCGCTGGCGGATACGTGATGGCCATGTTGAAGCTTGGCTATAAGGCATCCGCCGAACCATTCACGCCGGCGCAATTGCTGGAATTTGGCGAACTCGCCGAAGAAATGGGGTTTGATAGCTGCTTCATTTCGGACCACTTCCAGCCCTGGAAACACACGGACGGGCACGCACCGAATTCGCTTGTGTGGCTTGGCGCGCTTGGAGCGCGAACGCGGCGCATGGTGATTGGCACCAGCGTGCTGACGCCAACCTTTCGCTACCATCCTTCCATTGTTGCGCAAGCTTTTGGCACCTTGGGTTCGATGTTTCCGGGCCGCGTTATTCTTGGCATCGGTACCGGTGAGGGGCTGAATGAAGTCCCTTCCACCGGCCAGCCCTGGCCTGAATTCAAGGAACGCTTCGCCCGCATGCGCGAAGCCGTGCAATTGATGCGCAAGCTTTGGACCGAAGAACGCGTGAGCTTCGAAGGCCAATATTACCGCACTGAACACGCCACGATTTATGATCGGCCTGCAACACCCGTGCCGATTTACGTTGCCGCCGCCGGCGCCATGGTCGCGAAATATGCCGGCCGCGCCGGGGATGGTTTTATCTGCACCAGCGGCAAGAAACCGGAGCTTTACACGGAAACGCTACTGCCGAATGTTGTCGCGGGGCTGGAAGCCGCCGCTGCGCCCAAGCCCGATTATGATCGCATGATCGAAGTGAAGGTTTCCTTCGACACGGATAAGCAGCGTGCCTTGGAAGATACGCGCCATTGGGCGGCATTGGCGCTTTCGCCAGAAGAAAAAATGTCAGTGGAAGACCCGGTGGAGATGGAGCGCCTGGCCGATGCCTTGCCGCTTGAGCGCGCGGCCAGTCGTTGGATTGTTTCCAATGATCCGGAAGAGCATGTGGAGCGTATCGGATATTATGTAGGCCTCGGCTTCCGCCATTTGGTATTTCATGCGCCGGGGCCGGATCAGGCACGGTTTCTGCGGTTGTATGGGGAGCAGGTGCTGCCACTGCTGCGCCGCCGCTTCGCTTGAAGCCGGGCCTGCAGCTTTTCGCGCTGCCTGACCTGCCCATGGTGCAGGCGGGTGATGATCTGGCGGCATTGCTATCTGCGGCCATGGCGCGCGCTGGCTTGGTGCCGCAAGCGGGCGATGTGCTGGCGATTGCGCAGAAAATCGTGAGCAAGGCGGAAGGTCGCAGTGTTGCGCTGGCCTCCGTTCAGCCATCCCAAGCTGCGCGTGATTTGGCCGAACAGACGGGCAAGGATGCGCGGCTGGTCGAATTGATCCTTTCGGAATCAGAACACGTGGTGCGCGCGCGGCCCAATTTGATCATCGTCAAGCATCGGCTTGGCTTTGTCATGGCGAATGCCGGCATTGACCAATCCAATATCGGGCAGGATGGCCATGCATTGCTTTTGCCGCGTGATCCCGATGCCAGTGCTGCGGCACTTTCCGCGCGGCTTGGCCTGCCCGTGGTGATCACGGATAGCTTCGGCCGAGCCTGGCGGCGCGGCACGGTGGGTGTCGCGATTGGTGCGGCAGGCCTGCCGGCATTGCGTGATTTGCGTGGTCTGCCGGATTTGTTTGGCCGTACCTTGATGGTCAGCATCACGGGCTTCGCCGATGAAATCGCCGCCGCAGCGGGCTTGTTGATGGGGCAGGGCGCCGAAGGCCAACCGGCGGTATTGTTGCGCGGTTTGTCCTGGTCCGGCGAGGAAAATCCCGCCGCCGAATTGCTCCGCCCCGCGCAGGAGGATCTTTTTCAGTGATCATCGCGCTGTCCGGTGGCATTGGCGGAGCGAAGCTCGCGCTTGGCCTGTCGCGCGTTTTGCCGCCAGAGGAATTGCTCATCATCGCCAATACAGGCGATGATTTTGAACATTTCGGGCTCACGATCTGCCCAGATACAGACACGCTTTTGTACACGCTGGCCGGGCTGGATAATCCCCAGCTTGGTTGGGGGCGCGCGGATGAAAGCTGGGCTTTCATGGAAACCCTGGCTGCGCTTGGCGGGGCGGATTGGTTTCGCCTCGGTGATCGTGATCTGGCGCTGCATGTGCTCCGCAGCCATCGCCTGCGTGCGGGTGACTCGCTTTCCGCCATCACGGATGATTTGCGTCAGCGTTTCGGGATCGGCCCGCGTATCTTGCCGATGAGTGATGATCCCGTGCGCACGCAAATTGGCACGGATCAGGGCTGGCTCGATTTCCAGGATTGGTTTGTGCGGCTACGCGCCGAACCTTTGGCGCGCGCGGTGAAATTCGCCGGCGTTGAACAGGTGCGCCCGCAGCCGGTGTTGCTTGAAGCGCTACGCGCAAAGCCGCGCGGCATTGTGATTTGCCCGAGTAATCCCTTCATCAGCATAGAACCCATCCTGGCCGTGCCGGGTTTACGAGATGCCATCGCCGCATCTGGCGCGCCGGTGGTGGCGGTATCGCCCATCATTGCGGGGCAGGCGGTGAAGGGACCAACCGCGCGCATGTTTGAAGCCCTTGGCGTCACGCCCAGTGCCGCTGCTGTTGCCGCACGCTATGGCGATTTGCTCGATGGTTACGTGATGGAACACGGCGATGATGGTGCTGGCATCACGCCGCGTGTGTTTCATGCGGCGACATTGATGCGCGACCTGGCCGACAAAACCGCCCTCGCGCGGCAGGTGCTGGCGTCGATTGAAGCGCTCAGATGAAGCCCTGGGCCATTCTGCCGGTGAAGGAAATGGCGGGCGCAAAGCAGCGCCTGGCGCCTTTGCTCGCCCCCGAAGAACGCATTGCGCTGATGCAGATGATGTTGCGCGATGTGCTGGCTGCGCTATCGGCGGCACAAGGCTTGGCTGGCATCGCGCTGGTGACGCTTGATCCCTGGGCGGAAGCGTTCGCACAGGAGCATGGCGCGCGGATCATCACGGAAGGCGCGCGGGAAGGTCATACCGGCGCGGTGACCTCTGCCGCGGCGGTATTGCAGGCGGAAGGTGTGGCGAGCATCCTGACTCTGCCCGGCGATATTCCTGCCGCCAAACCCATGGAAATCGAAGCGCTGATTGCAGCGGCAAGCACCGCGCCCGCCTTCATCATCGCGCCCGCGCATGATGAACAGGGCTCCAACGCCATTCTGATGTCGCCGCCGAATGCGGTTAAGTTGCGCTTCGGTGAGGACAGCTATTTCCCGCATCTGGCCGCGGCACGCGTGGCGGGCATCGCACCGCAGATTCTGCACCTGCCGGGCATTGCGATGGATATTGACCACCCCGCCGATATCGCGCGCTTTGCACACATTCCGGAAGCCAAATCCACGCAAACCCTGACTTGGCTGCAGCAAAACGGCATTCTCATCCGTTGAGGCGAAGCGAACGCTGCGCGCCACCAGCGCCAAGCCGTGCCGGTTGCTCGGCGCAGCGATATCCCTATATGCCGCCCATGCCCTTCCGCGCCCGCGCCCTATTGCTGCTGCTGCTGGCGCCTCTTTTAGGCGCACCGGCCGAGCGTCTGCCCACGCCGGACCCTCTGCGCGCCGCCGGCTGGCAGAAGGGCGGCTGGTCTGGCCTAAAGCCTGCGACATTTGAAGCCCTACCTGACGGGGGGCTCCGCATTACCGGTATGGGGCAAGCAAGCTTCGTCTGGCGTTCTGTCCCCCAGAGCGATGCCTGTCTTTATTGGCGCTGGCGGGTGGATCAGGGGCCGCCGCCTACCCCCTTGGACCGCAAGGGGGGCGATGATCGTGCCATCGCCCTCACGGTTGGATTTGACGGCTGGCCGCCAGAAGCCAGCTTCCTGCAAAGGGCGCAGCATACTCTTGCCCAGACCATGGCCGGGGGTCATCGCCTGCCGCGCAGCATGGTTTCCTACACTTGGGGCGGCACAGGGCAGGAACCGCGCCCCTTCACCAACCCCTATATGGCGGGCCTCGGCAAGGTTTATGTGCTGCGCGCGGCCAATGCCCCGCCCCAACAATGGTTCGACGAAAAGGTGAACCTCAGCCAGGATTGGCGCAGTGCCTTCAAGGGCACGGCGATGCCGCCGGTGCTTGAAATCATGATCGGCACTGATGTGGATGACACCAATACACGGCTGGATGCACGGATAGAACGCATTCGCTTCGGCCCCTGTTGAATGGGTGGTCCAGGCATGATCCGGCGCAAGGCGCCCGGCTGCGGTAGTGGTAACGCGCGGCGTAGAACATGGAGATTCGCATGACAGCCCCGCCTTCGGACCAGGCCGCGCTTTTGGTGTTAAATGCGGGGTCATCTTCGATGAAATTCGCGGTGTTTGCTGTGAATGGCAGCGAATTGGCGCAGCGCTATGATGGCCAAATGGAAGGCATTGGTACTGCGCCGCATTTCATCCTGCGCGATGCCGCGGGGGCGCGCATTGCCGAACGCCAGTTCTCAGCCGCCGAGGCACCCAAGGGCCATGAAGGCGCGCTGAATGTCATTCTGGGCGCGCTCTCGCCGCTGCTGGATGGTGCGGCCATTCGCGCCATCGGCCATCGCGTGGTGCATGGCGGGCGGGATTTGAGCGCGCCGGTGATCATCACGGATGCCATCATTGCAAAGCTGCGCGCGCTGGTGCCTTTGGCGCCGCTGCATCAGCCGCATAATCTGGCGGGCATTGAAGCCGCCGCGCGGCATTTTCCGGGTGTACCGCAAATCGCCTGTTTCGATACGGCATTTCACCGCACGCAAAGCCATGCCGCTGCCAGTTT
>JAPLOJ010000436.1 GCA_026400795.1 Alphaproteobacteria bacterium | reverse complement strand
TCATTGGAATCCCGCAAGCCACGCCTCCATCCGTGGCCATGGCGATAATGCCTGGGCCGGCTGGCCGACCATCCCAGCCTTGGAGGCGCAGCGCGATGCCTGGTTCAACGCGCCGGATGCGGCAGCGGAAGCGGCGGCGGGCAGAGAGATGCAGCGCATCGCCTTCGACCAAGTGCCCTATGTGCCGACGGGCATGTATTACCAGCCCACCGCCTATCGCCGGAACCTGACCGGCATGCTGAAGGGCCAGCCGCCGCTGTTCTGGAATATCCGGCGGGCTTAATCCGAACCCCGCGCCGCGCCTGGGCTTGCCGGGCGCGGCCGGGTTTCATCGGAAGCCGGCAAGGGGCTATAAGCCACGCATGAGCGAAGCACCCCCGACCCGCCGGCTTTTCGGCACTGATGGCATTCGCGGCAAGGCCAATGCCGCACCCATGGATGCCGCCACCGCGCTCCGGCTTGGCCAGGCGGCGGGTAGCTTTTTCAATCGCGGCAATCACCGCCACCGCGTGGTGATCGGCAAGGATACACGGCTTTCCGGCTATATGCTGGAACCGGCTTTGACCGCCGGCTTTATTGGCGCGGGCATGGATGTGGTGCTGGTCGGGCCCTTGCCGACGCCGGCCATTGCCTTGCTCACACGCTCGCTCCGCGCGGATTTGGGCGTGATGATCAGCGCCTCCCACAACCCCTATGAGGATAACGGCATCAAGCTATTTGGCCCCGATGGGCTGAAGCTGACCGATGATCAGGAAGCGGAGATCGAGGCCCTGATGGCGGGCGATCTCAGCGCTGCGTTGGTGCCACCCGCGCGGCTTGGCCGCGCGAGCCGGCTGGAAGATGCGCCGGGGCGTTATATTGAAGCGGCCAAGGCATCCTTCCCGCGCGGGCAAACCTTGGATGGGCTGCGCATTGTTGTGGATTGCGCCCATGGCGCTGGTTATCGCGTTGCCCCCACCGTGCTGTGGGAATTGGGCGCCGAGGTGATCCCCATCGGCGTCGCGCCGGATGGCTTCAACATCAATAAAGGGGTGGGTTCCACCGCGCCCGCGTCACTTGCGACTTTGGTGCAGGAACGCCGCGCTGATTTGGGCATTGCGCTGGATGGCGATGCGGATCGCGTGGTGCTGGTGGATGAAGCCGGGCAGGTGATTGATGGCGATCAGATCCTGGCCCTGATTGCTCAGTCCTGGCACGCGCAGGGCCGCCTGACGGGCGGCGCCGTGGTGGCCACCGTCATGTCCAATATGGGGCTTGAGCGCTTCCTCGCGGCGCGAGGCCTTGGTTTGCTGCGCACCGCTGTCGGCGACCGCTATGTGGGCGAAAAGATGCGCGAAGCCGGCTGCAATCTGGGCGGCGAGCAATCCGGCCATATGATCATGCCTGAATTCGGCACGACCGGGGATGGGCTGATCGCGGCGCTGCAAGTGCTCTCCGTTTTGGTCGAAGACAAGCGCCCGGCGAGCGAGGTGCTGCGCTGCTTCACCCCCCTACCGCAGCGCCTGGTGAATGTGCGCTATGCGGGCGCCTCACCGCTTGCCAAGCCTTTGGTGGCCGAAGCCATCGCGGCCGAGGAAACCGCCCTTGGCGCGCGCGGCCGCGTGCTGATCCGTGCGAGCGGCACGGAACCGGTGATCCGCGTGATGGCCGAAGCTGAGGATGAAGCCCTGGTGGATGGCGTGGTCAGCCGCCTTGCTGATCTGATCAAGGCGGAGGCGCGCGCGGCATGAAGGGCCGCGTGCTGATCATTGCCGGGTCTGATTCAGGCGGCGGTGCGGGCATTCAGGCGGACCTGAAGGCTGTGACCGCGCTTGGCGCCTTTGGCATGACAGCCATCACGGCGCTGACGGCGCAGAATACGCTTGGCGTGCATGGCGTACTGCCCGTGCCGCTGGAATTCCTGCGCCAGCAGATTGCGGTGGTGCTGGATGATCTGGGGGCCGATGCGCTGAAGACTGGGATGCTGGCCGATAGCGCCACCATTGACGCGGTATGTGATGAAATCGCCGCCCGCGCGCCCGCCGTGCCTTTGGTGGCCGATCCGGTGATGGTGGCCAAGGGCGGGCACCCGCTATTGGTGCCGGCAGCAGCCGAAACGCTGAAGCGCCGCCTTTTGCCGATCGCCACCGTACTTACCCCCAATCTGCCAGAGGCCGAGGCGCTGTGCGGCTTTGCCATTGCCGATGTCGGCGCCATGCACCAGGCGGCCAAGGCGCTGCTGGCCCTTGGCCCCAAAGCCGTGCTGCTGAAGGGCGGGCATCTGCCGGGGGATGAGGTGGTGGATTTGCTCGCCACCGGCACGCGGATGGAAATCTTCCGCGACCGGCGGATTGCCACGCGCCACACTCATGGCACTGGTTGCACGCTGGCGAGTGCGGTGGCCGCCGGTCTGGCGCAGGGGATGTCGCTCAGGGATTCCGTGATCCGCGCGCGCGCCTATGTGCGCGCGGCGATTGCGGCTGCGCCCGGTTATGGCGCCGGGCATGGGCCGCTTAACCACGCCGTGACCTGCGATCCTGGGGTTTTGCGCTGAATCTGCCGCTCGGGCCGGCTTTCTTCAGGATTTGTTAATCTTTTCCGGCGCAAACTACGCTCATGGCTATCAATATGAGTGCCACCCTCATGGCGGGTTTATTTGGCCAACAAGGCCAGAACGCGCTGATGCTTCCCTTCGGTAACGCGGGCCCTGCTGCCAGCGCCGGGGAAGCTGTTGTTGCATTCCGTCGCGTCACCAAAGCAGGTGAGGAAGAAAAAGGCCTCGCGCGCGAAAAGAAAGACCCCATCACGCTGACGGTGGTGGCACAGTTTCGCCAAGCTTTGGATGCGGCACCGAATATTGATAAGGCGCTTTCTGACCCGCGTGTTTTGAAGGTGCTGATGCCCGCCCTTGGCTTGCCGGATCAGGTTGGCAACGCGGGCCTGGTAAAGCGGGCCCTTTTGTCTGACCCCAAGGACACCAAGGGTGTCGCGGCGCAGCTTGGCACCACCTGGAAGAATGCCGCCGCCACGCTCAATCTGAAGGCAACCACAACACCCAAGACCGTGGCTTTTGAAGGGCTGACCGATAAGGAAACCACGGCGGTTGCCGGGCAATTACGCTTGGGTGAGGCGATCTTGACCGCGCCGATAAGCAAGGCATCCGTACCCAAAATCAGGGCCTTTGATGGCCTGGAAGACAAGGTGACCAGCGCGCTGGCAGCGCGGCTTCGTCCGGGTGAAGAATTGGTCGTGGATCGCGCGCGGCGCGAAGTTGAACAGGCTGCGGTATTGACCGCGGTGACGATCCGTCAGGCAGAATTGCCTGCGGATGACCTGCCCGCGATTGCCAAGGACGCGCTGAAGCAGATGGCGGGCTTTATGCGGAACGGGTCTTTCGACGCTGCGCTGGCAAGTGTTGATGATGCGCTGACCACGCTCAACAACGCGGGTGGGCTGACGCCGGATGAATTGCGCCGGGGTCGCGTGGCGCTGATGGAAGGCGGCATTACGCTTGATCAATTGCGCCGCGATGCCTTCGGTGTGGCCAAGCGGGTCGAAAAGCTGGTTGCGCTTGATGCGCCCAGCAGCCCGGCTTGGGCACCCGACTACAAGACCAGGCTTGATGCTTTCCAGAAGGAAGGTGCCGACAAGAATTCGAATTTTTCGCTCGAAGTGGCCGCAGCCATGGCGAAGCGCATGCAGGATGCCGCGCTGAATGCCGATGAGCGTGATCTGGCCAAGATTTATCTGAGCAACGCCACGAATATCCTGAACACGCGGGATGGCAAGCCCACCAAGACACCAATTGAAGACGTGCCGATCGCGCGCATCACGCAGGCGGATACCGCGAAGCTGCTGGACGGGATGAAGAATGCCGCGCCACCCAGTGTTTCGCGCGCGCGGCTTGAGGTGACTTACGCAGCGGGTGCCGCGCTCAGTGCCATCAAGCTTGCGGAAACGCCGGTCTTCGGCATGCCAAGCCTTGCCAGCCAGGCCCTGAAGGATATTGCGAAGCTGACGCGCGCCGGGTCCTTCGGGGCCGCGGTACAGCGCGCTGATGAAGCTTTGGCCGCGATCACGGATGATACCGCGATGGCCGCTTCCAGCAAGCGTATGGGCAGCGCAGCCCTGCTTGAAACCAGCGCCTTGATTGAACAGGTGCGGCGCAATGCGTCGGGCGTTGCCGAAAGGCTCGAAAAACTAGCAGCGCTTGAGACACCTTCAGGCGCTGTCAGGTCGCGGGATTTTCAATCAAGGCTTGAGAATTTCCACAAGGATGGCATCAGCGGCAACGTCAATTTCGCCCTGGAAATCTCCGTCGCCATGGCTGATCGCATGCTGGCCGGTGCGACAAGCCTTGACCAGACCCTGCAGGCGCAATCCTTGTTGAGCAGAAGCAAGCAGGTATTGAATGGCCGCGATGGAAAGCCACTTTCAACCGCTTCAGTGAATGCGGAGCCGCGCATCTTGGGCTCTGATGCGGGCAAGATCGTGGATGGGATGAAGGCGGGGCTTCGCCTTGGCAATCTTTCCGACCCGAAGATGCTGGAAATCCTGACCAATGGCTTCACGAAATACGAATATCGCACCGGGTTGAGCGAAACCAATTCAGGCATGGCGAATGCGGTCTATTTCAGCGAAACCGCGAAAACCGTGAAATCGGTCTATGATATTCTCGGCAATGGCGTCATGCGCCGCGTTGTGCTGGGTGCGCTTGGCATTCCGGATCAGGTCGCGATCCAGCCGGTTGAAACCCAGGCAAGGGCCGTGCTGGCGCGCCTGAAGCTGGCGGATTTGCAGGACCCCATCAAGGTGCGCGGCCTGGCTGAACGCTACCTGATGGCGGAAGCCGACAAGGCCGCCAGCAGCGCCGCCAATGGCGCGAGCGATCCTTTCTCGGCGATAACAAGCCTCTCCATCAGGGTTTGATGTGACAATTGCGGGGCCGGCGCAGGCATTCTATCTGCGGGTATCATGAAACATCCCTTTTTCCTGGTTGACGCCTTCACCAGCCGTCCCTTCGCGGGCAATCCGGCCGCCGTGGTGCCGCTTGAAGCACCCTTGCCTGATGGCGTTATGCAGGCGATGGCGGCCGAGCATAATCTTTCTGAAACCGTCTTCGTTATGCGTGAAGGATCAGCTTGGCGGCTCCGCTGGTTCACCCCCAAGGTCGAGGTTGAAATGTGTGGCCATGCCACACTAGCGACCGCCTTTGTGTTGGCGCACGAGTTGAACCAGACACCACCTTTCACCTTCCATACCCTTTCCGGCCCCTTACTGGTGGAAGCGGATGGGCCGCGCTTCATCCTTGATTTCCCGGCGCGACTTTCCGAACCCGCGCAACCGCCCGCGGGGTTAGCCGCAGCGCTTGGTGCCGCGCCACGCGAAGTGCATCGCGCGCGCGATTGGATTTGTGTCATGGAAAGCGCAGAACAGGTGGCAACGCTTGCACCTGATCACGCTGCCTTGGCCGCACTCCCGGGACCTGAGCGCGTGATTGTCACGGCCGCAGGCGGGAAGGGGGTGGACATCACCTCACGCTTTTTCGCGGTCAAGTTCGGCGTGCCGGAAGACCCGGTGACCGGCACAGCGCATGTGCAATTGGTGCCCTTCTGGGGCGCGCGGCTTGGTCGTAAATCCCTGGTCTGCCACCAGGCGAGTACCCGTGGCGGCACGCTTTGGTGCGAATGGCGCGGCGAGCGCGTGCGCATGGCGGGCGATGCTGTGCTTTACGCCAAGGGCGAAATCCACCTGCCCACAGGAATAACGACTGATCTTCCGCCTTCGTGATTTCGCTTGGCTTGAATTGGCTCTAGGTCGTTTTTTTTCGAGCATCTTCACACGCTCAGATGATTCCATCTGAACGTGATCTGCACTAGGAGCCTGTCTGAGAATTCGCTAGTTTTTTCTCTGTATTTCTGATTCATTTGTTTTCATGAGCAAGACCTTCCGAGCGTGGGATGTGGACCAGGGGTGGCTACTTCCTGCTTCGCTGCATCAGTTTGTACCCCCCGGT